>JAKQSH010000318.1 GCA_029570245.1 Deltaproteobacteria bacterium
TTTCTTTCCGCAGGTACGATTTCATGGCTACGCCGTCCACATCAAGGTGTGCGCCTGTTCCTGCGTTGACATCGAATCCGACAACCACATCCGGGATGGGATCGGAAAAAACCTCATCCCAGTCCGGCCAGTCGAAATCTATTCCGAACTGGTAGTAGGCGTTGCCGTAAAAAGTCGCCACGACATGAATCTGATCCTCAGGCGTGCCGGGGTCGTTGTCGCCGTTGAAAGGGTAATAGTCGATTGTAAAAGGCCCAAGACTGCCGCCGCCGGATTTGGCGTTCTTTTCCTTTATTTTCGCTGATTGCTCCTGCGGGCCTGTTATTTTTGTCCCCGGTTCAACGTCCCAGACGATATCGTCGGAGTTCAGTTCCAGCGGACGCGCAAACTTAACGTGCAACCGTTTGAAGGCATGCTGCAATACACAATGCTCGGTCGTTACGTTGAAGCTTCCGTCTGGATTTGTACTCACATCTTTTACCCGACGGAAAAGTCCGCGCGGCATCATCTCTGAAGGGCCGGCGATAATGACGTGTTTTTCGGCCAGCGTTGCGGGGATCGCACTGTCTGAGGCGAAGGTGACTGTGCCGTCTTCGGAAACCGCGAGTATTTTTTCGACTTCGGAGCCTTCGATAACATGCGTCGATGGCCAGAGTTCGTAATCGACATAATCATCAGGCAGTTCAGCCGTTTCTCCGTCGCTTTCAGAGATTTCGCCCGTCTCGCTGTCTCCGTCAATATCTCCGTCTTCCCCGTCATTGCTGTCAGATGAAGATGATGAACAGGAATTGCACAGGCATGCAGAAAATACGATAACCATGACGAGTACAATTTCTGAAGCGCCGTTTTTAATGGACATGGAAAAATTTCCCTTCTTTTTAATCCGTACAAGAATCCATGCACGGCATTGAATCCTGTTTCGAAATAAACAATGCAAAGATTATAATACCGCAAGCGATATCAACGTAAGCAATTACTCAAGACATTTCGGCACAGTCTGTTGAATTTTAAGAATATCAGTGATTTTCTTCCTTAAAATGAAATATCATCATTAACAGTTTTATTCGGTCAAAGAGGGGATTTGCGCCATGAAAGAAATAGACCTTTCCAACATCGGAAAACTTATAGACAGACAGATAAACCAGTTGTTGAAAGGCAAGTCGCATTCTGCCGGACAACAGAGAAACAGCCCCGCAGAAAAATCGACGATTTCGCCGGATAGAAAAGCTGGTGGAACAAACCCGAAAACTCGAATTTACATAATAGAATACGACGAGTCAGGCATTATTCAGCACGAAACTGAAGACATGGCTGAAGTCAGGGATTTTCTGGCGCGCCCAAGCGTTACATGGATTAACGTCGTCGGCCTGCATCAGGAGGACGTTCTGGAAAAACTGGGAGAATGCATCGGGCTGCACAGTCTGGTGCTTGAAGACATCTGCAATGTTTCGCACCGCCCAAAAATAGAAGATTATGACGACTATCTTTTTCTCATCACCAAAGGTCTGGTTTATGATGAGGCACACAGCAGAATAGTACACGAGCAACTCAGCATAGTGCTGGGGCAGAATTTTGTGGTTTCGTTTCAGGAACGGGAAAACAATATCTTCAACACCATCCGCCACAGAATTCTTTCGGCCAGGGGAAAAATACGCAAACGCGGAGCCGATTATCTGGCATACGCGCTCCTGGATGCCGTAGTGGACAATTATCTTGTGGTAATGGAAAATTTCGGCGATCTTGTAGAAGAATTGCAGACACATCTGCTGCGGCGCCCCAGCCGCGATATCCGCACGGGAATTCATCACATGCGCGAAGAACTGCTGGCCTTGAACCGCGAAATTCTGCCTCTGCGTGACGCCGTGAATTTCATCCGAAAAGGCGACAATCAACTTATAATGGAAGAGACACTTCCGTTTTTCAACGACATTTACGACCACATCCTTGAAGTCATAGAAAATCTTGAAAGCTTTAAAGATACCATTCGCGGTATGCTCGATCTGTATCAGGCAAGAATAAACAGTCAGCTCAATGACGTTATGAAGGTTCTCACCATCATTTCAACGATTTTTATCCCTCTGACCTTCATAGCAGGAGTTTACGGAACGAATTTCAGATACCTGCCGGAACTGGAGTGGAAATACGGCTACTTCGGTATGCTGGGTCTGATGTTTATTATCGCTGTTGGCATGGTTATATTTTTCCGCAAAAAGAAGTGGCTCTGAATTCTCGTATCCCACCTGAAAAATATTATACCCGGATAAAATGTTTGACATTGAATATTATCCGGGTATAATCTGTTTGTTGTTTGATAAACTTTTTATTGTAAATATGGAAGAAATAATCATGTCATACACAGCATTTGCGGGAACCCGCGTCATTGTATCCGGGAAAAATATCGAAGAAACAATCGTTATGTGCAACGAATTTATCAAGGGTGGTCATAACGAGCGCCTGGCCGTCTTCGACGATGCAAGCGGAAGGGCGATTGATATTGATTTCCGTGGAGAAATCGACGAAATTCTGGCTCGACTGGAAACTCACCCGGTTCTGGGATGCAAGTCAGAAAACGATGAAGTGCCCGAAAAAACAGGACATGCCGGACGCCCTCGCCTTGGAGTAGTGGCGCGCGAAATATCGCTGCTGCCGCGTCACTGGGAATGGCTGAACGCGCAGAAGGGCGGGGCGTCTGCTGCGATTCGCCGTCTGGTGGACGAAGCCCGCAGAAAGTATGAGCATCGAGACCGTGCCCGGCTGGCGAGTGAAGCGCTGTATCGTTTCATGTGGGGTATGGCCGGAAATTTTGAAAACTTCGAGGAAGCTACGCGCGCTTTTTATGAAAAAGATTTCGATCGCTTTCTGAAGCTGATTTCAGTATGGCCGCAGGATGTGCGCCGCTATATCGAAAACCTGCTTGATCGCCTTCTCCCGCTTGAAAACGCTGCGGCGGAAGAAGAAAAAAAGGAACAATAAATCTCCCTCATACAAGCAAAGGCTTGCGACTGTTCCGTAATTGGAAGCGGCACGCAGTCTTCATTGCAGGATACATATATCCATTGGCGATGCCACATTCGGATTTCTTTTCCAGTGAACGAATATTACACAAATAGCTTTGACACGGCGAGCGGTTTTTGCTTTGCTGTTAAACCTTGAAGCTTCAGTTTGCGAACAGCGATGGAACGGAGAATGTATTATGTTCAGTACGAGAAAAATTCTGTTAACCGGTCTGACATTGCTTGCAATGATTCTGGCCACCTCATGTGCTACGGACAAGGCAATGGAAAAAAACTCTGATAAAGATACAAAGGTTGAAAAAGAACAGAGCTTCGGTGAAAAAGGCGATGCATTCGTCGTATACTGTCGCGATCAACAGCAGAAAGCCCGCGCCGTTGTGGGCAGACTGAAATCCGAAAGCGCCGGACGAGCAGCATTGGATACTTTGGCACTTATGAATGAAGTCGATATGCTGCTTGATGATGCATACAACCGTTCAGGTCTGCGGCAGTATACTCACCCCGACAAAGGCGTCCGTGACGCCGCAATGCTATGCGAACAGGAACTGGTGGCGCTTGATACGGAATTCAAGCTGGATCACGAGCTTTATCTGGTTTTTGCCGGAATCGAAAATAGCGCACTTGCCGGGGATGCTGACTCGTTGCGCTATCTCGACAAGATTCTGCGCGAATTCCGCCGCAATGGTGTCGATAAAGACGAGGAGACGCGCAAAAAGATAGCTGATCTGAAAAACAAAATGACGGAAGTCACCCAGATATTCGACAAGAATCTGGCAGAAGACACGCGTTATGTTGAAGTTAAGGATGTAGCGCGTCTTAAGGGACTTCCACAGGATTTCATCGACCAGCACAAGCCGGATGAAAACGGCATCATTAAAATAAGCACCGACTGGCCCGACTACTACCCTGTTATTCAGTATGCCGACGATGGCGAACTGCGCCACGAATTGTGGATGACCATGATGAATCTCGGTTATCCGAAAAATACGGCAGTGTTCAAAGACGTTCTTAAAGTCCGCCGTGATCTGGCTCAGACTCTCGGTTATAAAAACTGGGCCTGGTACGCCACAGAAGAAATGATGATCAAGAATCCTGACAATTCTATCGCATTCGTCGATAAGGTTTCTCAGCTGGCGCGTCCGAGTGCCGCGCGTGATCTCAACGAACTGCTGGAATACAAGAAAAAGCTTGATCCTGCGGCAACGGTCGTCAATCCCTGGGAGCGCGCCTATCTCAGTCGTCTGGTATCGAAGGAAAAATACGATTACTCTCAGGAAGAAGTCCGTCCGTATTTTGATATGCTCAAAGTCAGGCAGGGCATTCTCGACATATCTTCAAAACTTTACGGAATTGAATTCAAGCGCAACAGTGAGATTGAAGTCTGGCATGAAAGCGTCGAAGTGTTCGACGTGATGGAAAACGGTGAACTTATCGGGCGTATTTACCTCGATCTTTACCCGCGTGACAACAAGTACAAAAGCTTCGCCATGTTCCCGATGGTTCCGGGTGTAAAAGGCGTTCGAATTTCTGAAGGCGCAATAGTAGGCAACTTCCCCGATCCGGCGAAGTCCGATGGCGCAGTTCTGATCGACCACTATGATGTCGTCACTTTTTTCCATGAATTCGGCCATCTCATGCATCATATTCTTTCCGGCAAGCAGCGTTATATGCGCTTTTCCGGCACTGCCGCCGAGTGGGATTTCGTTGAGGTTCCATCTCAGCTTTTTGAAGAATGGGCATGGGACTGCAATGTGCTGAAAACATTTGCCATCAATTCAGAAGGCAAGGCGATACCCGAAGAAATGGTCAGAAAAATGGTCGCCGCCGACAAATTCGGCAAAGGGCTCTTTGTGCAGACTCAGATGTATTATGCCGCGCTTTCGCACGGCGTGTATGTGGCCGATCCTGAAACTTTCGATACCGAAGCCTTCGCGATCGAAATGGAAAACAGATATGCCGCATTTCCGCATGTGGACGGCACACACTTTATTGAAGGCTTCTCGCACCTCATCGGATATTCTTCGAATTATTACACCTATATGTGGTCGCTTGTGATAGAAAAAGATATTGTCTCTCTCTTTAAGACCGCAGGAATGCTGGACACCGGCGTATCTATGAAATATCGCAACGAAGTTCTGGGGCAGGGTGGTCGCCTGGATGCCGCCGAGCAGGTACGCAACTTCATGGGCCGTGATTTCAGCTTCGATGCTTTCAAAACATGGCTGGAACAGGAATAATCCTCACAAACTCTACTGAAATCAAGACCGCCCCTTGATGGGCGGTCTTGATTTTTTAACATGGCAGACATCTCCCATTACATTCTATTCGCCGGTGCCACACGAAAGGGGCGCAGAGCAGTGACTGTATTATCCGACACATCCACCGGATTTGCTCAGCAAGGTCCGGTAATTTCTGCCTGTATTTAATTTGCCTTCCAAAATTGTCCGGTTGATGTTAGATTCTATCTCCAGCAAAGGGGAAGTAAATTAACAATCTGAGAAAAGACAGCGCTGGGCCGGGAATTAATCCGTGTCTCTGTGTGAAATATTTGCATTTACTCAACAGACTCGAAAGGGGAGCAGAATGAAGAAACAATTGCTGGCGTTTGCATTCATGTCAGTCCTGATACTGCTGTCTGCTTATTCTTGCGGCGGAGAAGATTCGGACGAAGAAAACGAAGAAATACCGGGAACTGTTTTTGCGACATACAATACCGGGCTTGCTCTGGGCTACGTTTCTTATGCCCCCGAACGCGAGCCGCTTATCGGGGAAGCTCTTGCAGGACTTGAAGCGGATGTAATCTGCCTGCAGGAAGTCTGGACGGAAGACTCGGCAAAAGCGCTGATCGCCGCCGCTGATGCAGGCTTCAAATATTCATGGTACGAGTTGACGCTTGAAGAGAGTACCGGCCCCGGCGAACCGGCCTGTACCGATGAAGAAGCCGACCCTCTTGAATCCTGTGTTGACGAATTCTGCTCAGATGTCGATGCGGCCAATATTACCGGCTGCGTGCTTCAGAACTGCGCAGATGCTTTCGGTGCGCTGTCGCAGGAATGTTCTGGTTGTGTAGTAGCCAATATCGGAAAAAGTGTTGACGAGATTCTGGCCATCTGCAAAGAAGGCACCGAAGGTTCCGCCGGGGAATTTGCATACGAAGGCCATAACGGCTTGCTGCTGCTTTCGAAATATGAACTCAAGAATCCTGAGTTTAAAACATTTGAGTCCTACCTGAACCGTCGTGTAGTTCTGAACGCCGAAATTACAATCGAAGATGGAACCCGAACTGCCGATGTTTTCTGCACGCATCTCACCGCGAATCTGAGCGATGTAAATTACGCCGGAGAATATGATTCCTGGGCGGCAGAGCAGGCAATGCAGATCGACGGATTGATTGCATACATTGACGAACAGACCGACGAAGAGCACGTTGCAGTTCTTATGGGAGACTTGAACTGCGGCCCTGAAATGACTGATGTCGTTGATGAATTGCCAGAGAATTACGCAAAATTCACAGATGCCGGCTTTATTGATCCTTACGTAGAAAGCGAAGCTTCGGAATGCACATGGTGCGCGGAAAATCCTCTTACCGGCAACGATGCCGTCAATAACGTTATCGACCATGTAATGTTCAAAGGCGTGACGGACGGTCTTGATTATGAGGTGAAACGACTTTTCGACCAGCCTGTTGAAATTGACTCGGATGGGGAGACTGTTACATCCCGTCTGTCGGATCATTACGGAGTATCGGTCAAGCTGCCGTCTCTTTATCCAGATATCAGTGGCGACAGTAAGTAAACAGGAGATTTCTACTGCAAGGTGTTTGAGCGAAAATCGTTAAAAATAGCCATATCCGGCGCAAACGGCATGATAGGCAGTTTTCTTACCAGAGAATTCTGCCGCGACGGAATCAGGGTTTCACGCATGTTGCGTAAACCGGAAAGCGACAGGTCATGTGACCGCCAGATTATATGGGACCCTCATACCGGCACGATTGACACCTCGCTTCTTGAGGGTGTCGATGTAATCATTCATCTGGCCGGTGCGGGCATCGCCGATAAACGCTGGACGCCGGAACGCAAAAAGGAAATTGTGGAAAGTCGTATAATCGGAACGCAATTTCTTGCCCAGGCAGTTTCGCAGTTGAACAATCCTCCGGCTCTGTTCATTTCCGCTTCCGCAGTCGGCTATTATGGTAATCGCCCGCCAGAAGAAGAGCTTGACGAAAACTCTTCTTCTGGCGATGGCTTTCTGGCAGAAGTCTGTCGCAAATGGGAAGCTGCGGCAGCCACGCTGAAAAATTCGGAAACTACCCGTCTGGTTTTTGCCCGTTTCGGGGTGGTATTAAGCAAAGAAGGAGGAATGCTGGCACGCCAGTTGCCGATTTTCAAACTCGGCCTTGGTGGCGGAGTCGGTGACGGCAGACAGGTGTTGAGCTGGGTTTCCATTGAAGACCTGCCCGGTATAATGCTGCACATCATTGAACACGAAGAACTCAGCGGTCCAATCAATATCGTTGCGCCGCATCCTGTTTCAAACAGGGATTTCGCAGCAACGCTTGGAGATATTCTGCACAGGCCATCGTTTTTCAGAGTTCCTGCGCTGGGCGCAAAACTGCTGTTCGGGCAGATGTCGGAAGAAGTGCTGCTGTCCGGCCAGAATGTAAAATGCCGGAAGCTACAGGAGAGCGGGTGCCATTTCTTTTACCCTGAACTTGAAAAGGCGATCAGGCATCTGCTATACAGCTGAATACACAAGAAATATTCATGGCTTTTTCTGATCACCGTTCTGTCCGGCAAACAGCGGCAGAGCCTTAATTATGCGGCAGCGGTTCAATAAACATCCTGTTTATAAGCCAGTTGCCGTCTGTGTTTTCAATGGCATTGCGCATGATTTCCGGTTTGTTGCGGTTTATTACCAGATGCAATCCGGCGGCATCGGCGACAAATGGCATGTCTGTATCCGAATCTCCGGCAGCGAAAATCTGTCGTTTCTGAGGATCAGGATTCTTCAACATGGCTTCCTCTGGTAAACATCCGAAAATTTCGGTGTTTATCCAGCAGCGCTTGCCCATGCGGTAGGTTATCAGGCTGTTTTCTCCGTCTTGAACCGGACCGCAGCCGCGTAAATTGTAGGTCAGAAAACCGTCAGAGCTTATAAGCGGTCTGACTCCGATAACTCTGTCCGGGTTCACTCCTATTTTATGTGCAAAAGTTTCAATGATGTACTGATTCGATGCAGATACTATCCAGACATCGAAACCGTGTTTCTGAAGCTGTCCGATCAGGTCTTGTATTTGTCTGTAAATTCTCACCCATCCGTCCAGATGAAAGCCCGCCATGTCTATTTCTGTACCGATTTCAGCATTCAAAGCTTCGTCTATGGCTTTTGCTGCAAACCCTCGAATCTGTTCCGGCGTGTATCCGGCCAGCAGTTGTGAGGCGAGGGCATAGGCAGGTTCAAAGGTTTGGTGATTGCAGCCGGCGAAGGCTTCGGTGCCGGATGTCGTTTTCCCGCTGGTGTAAATGCTTATGAACTCAGCTGCACAGCCCGAATCCCGGCTTGTCTGCATCGGCTGTCCGGGTTCGTAAGCCGCGCATGCTTCCGCCATTTCTGCTGCTGCGGAATCTGTGAGATAGCGGCTGACGGCTTTCCAGTTACATTGCGGTGCCTGCTTTATCAGGTCATGTCTGAGCATCCACAAGAAAAAATAATCTCCGATATCGTTTTTTATTACAGTATTGTCCCAGTCAAAAACCGCCACCGGTTGCGCTCTTGTATGGTCAGGGGTCCACGCGTTTTCTTCGATGAAGCGGTCAAGTTTTTCCCTGTTGTCGTTATCCCATGCCAATTCCGGGTTGAGCATCGTCACATCCTTCGCAGCAGTAAAAAGCCTGTCCGCATGCCCGCAACAGCAGACCAATGTAATTGCCGGCAGTAAAAAGGCAGACAGTTGCAGAACTTTGTTTCTGAGTTTTATCATAGCGGAGAATCTCCAGAAAATGGAGTTTTTGCCTCAATGTACGACATTTTTATTAAAAAAGCATTTCATTACGGCGAGTTATCAATTAAAGTGAAATGGATGTAACAGAACAGGGTTCCAACGGATTTCGATATGAAAATCAATAAAATCAAGTTATTGCCATTTATTTTCCTGTTTGTCGCTTCAATGGTTTTATTTGCCGCCTGTGGTTCTGGTGATGAAACTTCCGAAGCTGATGGAGATGGCCCGCCCAATTTTGTATATGATCCCGGCGACGAAGATTATATTGAAAAGTCTGTCGAAAGCGATGGTGACGAGTTGCAGGTTATCGACGGTGACGCCGAAGACTCTGAGATTGAGAGCGACGGAGACGGCGATGCGGAAGCCTTCGAAGAGCAGCCTTCAGATGGCGATTCCGAAATATATGAAGAAGAACTGCCTGTTGACGGTGACGAAACGCCCGATGGCGACAGCGATTCAGACAGCCATAACGGTTTTACTCCCTGCACCGGGCTGGGTGATTGTCCGCCGGAGGAAGTTTGTGAGCTTTCGCTTGGGCGCTGCGAATACCGCAAATCTCTTATTTCATACGAAATAGAGCTGTACAGTTTTCATCCCGAAGCCGTTGCTCCGGGTGATCTGCTGGTAATAGACGGCAACGGATTCATGGGGACAAATCCCCTGAGTCTGATTCCGCCTTTTGTTCATATCGGAAACGACACTGTCGGCGGAAATTTCCTGGATGTCAACGTTTCGGCTGACGGCAACCGAATTCTGGTAAACGTCAACAAGGAACTCAGCGGGAGGATTTCGGTTACAGTCAACGGTTATACTTCCAACCTCAGCGCCGATGCTCTCGGCGTTGCTGCTGGAGGACTGATCGCCTGCGACGGTTCCACGCCTGAAGCAACCTTCGAAACCGACAACGACCTGCTGGGCGTCGGCCCCTATGCGGTCGGGTACCTGGATTTTCTGGATCAGGATATGCGCGTTTTCTACCCGGCGCAGTGCGGTTCGATCAGGCGTCCGCCGGTAGAAGGGCAGTACCCGCTGGTGGTAATACTGCACGGCAACGGTTCGCAGCATATTCAATACGAATATCTGGCTCAACTGCTGGCGACATGGGGCTATATCTCACTGATGCCCGAATCCGAATCCGAAAACGACAGCCCACCGGAAGTTCACCATTTCATTTATGATCGCATAGAGCCTTTCCTGCATGCTGATCTTGGAGAAGTAAATGCTGTTCTTGAAGGGCTCAGCACCACAGCCGAAGTCGCCATGATCGGCCATTCGCGAGGCTGCGCACGTATGCAGAACACATGGAATCTTGACGATGAACTTAAGGGCAATGCCGTAGCTTCGATTTTCCTGGGGCCGGCAGAAGACGATATCGTCGCGCCCGGAATGTTCATGGTTATCGGAGCCAGCAAGGACGGCCAGAGTTTCTCGTGGAATTTCAACGGTTCATACAATCGCCAGTCTGCGCCCAAGTGGAAAGTATGGCTTGAAGGCGGCAACCACAGTCTTTTCGGGGACCATAAGGTTTATACTTCGTTCGACGGTGTGCCGACCATAACACGTGCGGAGCAGTT
>JAKQSH010000340.1 GCA_029570245.1 Deltaproteobacteria bacterium
CCGGTAAGGCCGCCTTCGGCCAGATTGTTGGCGATGTTGAAGTAGTTTATGCCGAAGCCCATAATGGCGGCTCCGATGGCGATAAGAACCATTTTTTTAGAGATGAAATAAAAAGTCGAGGCGTTCATTAAGCAGGCTCCATAAGAATTACGTCTCGCAATGCACAAAATATGCGCCGGGAAAGTAGCATCACTTTAATGCAAATACAAGTGAATTATTCCGCTCTCTCGGCTCCGTCCGCCACGTAAAACCACAGCAGAAAGTTTCTCCTGCAGATAACTTCGCTGGAATCAACGCAGGAAGCGTTGTTTTCAGGAAAGTTTCAATCCGCTGTCGCGCTCGCTGAGTTTGAACTCCAGCGGTTCTTCGGGGGTTTCTGAGAGTTCGAATTTGATTCTTTTTATGTCGTCGATGTTGCGCATGAACAGTTCGACCAGTTCCGGGTCGAACGAGACGCCGCGCTCGCTTTCGATGATCTTCAGCGCCAGATCGACCGGGTAGGGGTCTTTGTAGGGTCTTTTTGAAGTAAGAGCGTCGAAGGTGTCCACCAGGCCGACAATGCGCCCTTCGATGGGAATTTCTTCACCGGCCAGTTGCTGCGGGTAGCCTCTGCCGTTCCATTTTTCGTGGTGATTCAGAGCTATTCTTTCCGCAACATTCAGAATTTCGGCCCGCGAATTCGAGAGTATTTTCGCGCCTATGGTGGTGTGCGTTTTCATCATGTCGAATTCTTCCGGTGTCAGCTTGCCCGGCTTGAGCAGTATTGAATCGGGGATTCCTATTTTTCCGATGTCATGCATTGGTGCGGCGAAAAGAATATTTTTTATGTCTCTTGCCGGCAGCTGCGCCTTTTCGGCCAGAAAAGCACTGTAACGGCTGATGCGGTCGATGTGATTTCCGGTATCTTCGTCTTTGTATTCTGCGGCCAGAACGAGCCGCTGGATGGTATCCAGGTATGCTTCCTGAAGTTCGAGCTGTGTTCTGCTGAGTTCGCGGATGCTTTCCTTCAGATCGTCTGCGTATGCTCTCAGCTGCTGGTTCGCAGCCTCCAGTTCGCGACTTTTGGCTTTTTCGGATTTGTAAACCCGCGCCAGATCGTCCGCATATCTCTTCATCTGCGTCAACATCTGGCTGTCGTTTGCTTTGTCCACCATCTGAAAGGAATCCTTATGATAAAACGGCAATAAGAAGCATGAAAGAACGCTGATGTTTTGCGGCTTCCATAATGCCCCATTGAAAATTAACTAAAAACCCGCTCAAAGCAAAAGACCGAAATACAACCCTTTTTACATTCTATCACAATATTTCAGAAATCAAACCAATTTGTTCATTCTTCATTATCAAGCACCTCATCGACTTTCTGAATGAGGTCAAGCGGGCTGAAGGGCTTTACGAAATAATCGTCCGCGCCCACTTCGCGCCCCCGGTCGATATCCGTCTGCTGTCCCCGCGCCGTAAGCATGATGACTATGGCTTCTCTGCTTTCTGGAGAATTCTTGATGATGCGCGCCGCCTCGAATCCGTCATATGCGCCCGGCATCATTACGTCCATTATCACCAGGTCCGGCTTTTCCTGCCGGGCGACATCGACGGCCTGTTCGCCGTTTTCTGCGGTGAATATCTCGTAATCTCCGACCCTGAGTGTCACTTTCACCAGTTCTCTGACTTCTTTCTGGTCATCCACAATCAATATTTTCTTCATTGACTGACTCCTTTCAGAACAATGTTATTTGCTTCTCAGGCGTTCATTTTCTTGTACAGCGGCAGTCTGATGCATACTTTGGTTCCTTTTTGAGGCTTGCTGTCTATGAGCACCCGCCCGCCATGTGCATCAATGATCTGTTTTACTATGCTCATGCCGATTCCCGCCCCTTCGGCTGCGGTAGTTGAAATATCGGCTTTATAGAAAATATCGAAGACTTTGCCTACAACTTCCGGTTCCATGCCGATTCCGTGATCCTCAATGCATATCTGGACTTCGCTTTCATCAAAGGAACTGCAGACATTTATCGGTCCGCCTGACGGGTAGAATTTAATCGCGTTGCTTATAACATTGCGCAGGGCATGCAGTATTCTGTCGCGGTCTACTTTTATCAGAACCGGTTCCGTCGGCAGGTCCAACTCGAAACTGTGCCTGTCCGTCATGTTTTTCATCTGTGCGACTATATCCGTCACTATTTCGTTTAGCGAGCATATATCGACTGTAAGTTTAAGCGGTTCGCCGGACTGCAGCCTGGAGAGGTCCATAAGGTCTTTAATGACGCTGTCAAGTTTAAGCGACTGTTCGTTGATGTATTTCAGATACTGGGTCTTTTCGTCCCAGTCGAGGTCTTTGCGCGTAAGAAGCAGTTCCGAGAAGCCTCTTATGGCAGTGAGAGGAGTTCGCAACTCGTGAGCCGTGGTTGATATCAGTTCGTTTTTTATCTGGTCGATTTCGTGCTCGTGCGTAACATCGTGCATTATCGTTACGGTTCCGGTCTGCCTGCCGTCTTTATCGACGATTTTTGACATTCCGGCGGTTACAAACATGGGCTTCTGACTGTTGTCTTTCTGCCATCTGAATTCGAGATGTCTCGGTCCGTCCGCTTCCAGGGCGGATTTCATTTCTTTTCTGAGTTCCATATCTCTGATGGCGAAATCTATTGAGCGGTTGATTATCTGACTGAAACGTATTCCCAGCATCTCTTCGGCGGCACGATTCATAATGATGACACGCTGGAAGTTGTCGGTGACTATCAGTCCGTCCGAAACTGATTTAAGGATCGCATCTATGCGGTCGCGGGCCTGTTCAGTGTCTTTCAGTGAGCGGTTCAGGTTTATGGTGCGCTCTTCGACCATGCGCGCCAAGTCCTGCGAATATTCCCTGATTTTTTCTTCCTGGGCTTTGCGTTCGGTAATGTCGTTCTTTACGGAGACGAAATGATTGATTTCACCCAGCTGGTTGTACACTGGCGTAATGCTCATTTCCTCGAAATAAATACTGCCGTCTTTCCTTTTATTGATGAGTTCTCCACGCCAGATTTGACCCGAAACTATACAGGAACGCATTTGGCGGTAAAAGTCCTCGTTTTGATGCCCGGAGTCCAGGATACTGAGCTTTTTACCGATCGTTTCCTCAAGAGAATATCCGGTCAGGCTTGTAAAGGCCGGATTGACCCATTCAATCACACCTTCATAGTCGGTGATGGCGATGCCGCTGGCCGCCGCCTCCAGGGCGCTTATCTGAAGTCGAATCTGTTCCTGCGCAAGATTGAAGTCTGTGATATCACGAAAGATTCCCACCAGACCGCCCATTGATCCGTCCGGTCTGGAAAAAGTGGCCTTGTTGAAAAAAACGTCCCGCACTTCACCGTCGGCCCGCAACAGCTTGGTGGAATAGGTCTGCTTCCCGCCGTTCTGCAGAAGTTCAACGTCCTTTTCGTCCACTATCTCGGCATATTGCAGCGGCAGCAGACTGTACACGGTATCGCCCAGAAGCTCTGCGCGCGGTTTTCCGATGAATTCTTCATAGGCGGCATTGCAACCCAGATATCGTCGTTCCGTGTCTTTGTAATAGAACGGATTGGGAATGGTGTCCAGGACGGTTTCGAGAAATTGAATCTGTTCCTGAAGCCTGTCTTCGAACTTTTTCCGTTCGCTTACATCGTCGAAGATTGAAATGACTTCACCGGACGGCAGCCGGTAAATATAGTTTTCACGCCAGCAGGTTATTTTTTCGGTTTCGACCAGATGTGGCTCCAGATGCTCCGGCAGTCCGGTTTTCCACACCCTTATTATCTTTTCCAGAAATCCGGTTTGGGCTGCACAGGGAAATACTTCCAGCAGTTCTCGGCCAACCGTTTCTTCGCGCGGAACCCGATCCAGCGCTTCGGCAGCCGTGTTTATATCTTTTATCGTAACGCTTTTACCTTCGTTTTCGACTGCATAAATTACGACGCCGCTGCGCATGGAGCGGAAAAGCTCCTTGAACCTTTCTTCGCTCTCCTGCAAGGCTTTTTCGGCGCGATGTCTTTCTGTTACGTCCAGAGAAACACCGATTACCGCCCGCACTTTGCCGTGCAGATCGGGAAACGCCGTAACAAAACTGTCGAGGACAGTGTTCCTTACAAAATGCGTCGTTCTGAAAGTTTCTCCGGCGAAAGCCCGCTCTATATCTCTGCTTACGAATTTGTCCCCGGCGTAAAGATCGGTGATCTTCATGCCGATAATCGCGGCCGGGTCGATTCCAAGTGAAGCCATTCCAAGACCTTCACACAGCGTCATACGGCCTTCTTCATCCAGAGCCCACAGAATTATTGGAATATGGTTGATTACCGTGCGCAGCTTTTCTTCGCTTAATTCAAGTGCGCGGTGGCTTTCTTCCACGCGACCTTCCAGCGACGACTGATACTGCCGCATTTTTTCCTGGCGGCGCACAGATTCGGCTGCGGCGTTGACTACCTGCCGCAGATCGGCGCCGCGCACCGGTTTGGGAATGTAATCAAACGCGCCCAGCCGGACCGCCTCTGAAGCGGTTTTGACGTTGGGTTCTCCGGTTATGAGAATGAACTGTGTGTTGGGATTGTATTCTCTGACTTTCTGCAACAGGGCAACGCCGGACATGCGCGGCATTATTATGTCGCTGACGACGACATCGAATTTTCCGCCTTTTATCTGTTCCAGGGCGCTTTCAACGTCTGCGGCTGTCCTTACTTCGTGGCCGTCGAGTTTAAGAAACGCCTCAAGATTGTCGCGCATTCCTTTTTCGTCATCAACAATTAATACTGATGCCATCTTAACTCCCCAGTGATGCATCCTTCACAACAGAATATAGCGCCTGATAATGCTTATTGCTCATTCAATCAGCGGCAGAGCAACCGAGACGGTAGTTCCTTTTCCCCGTTCGCTTTCCACCCATACGCGACCACCGTGCGAATCGACTATGTATTTTACTATGCTCATTCCAAGCCCGGTGCCTTCGATGGAGCTGAAGGCTGCATCGCCGCGATAGAATTTGTCGAAAATGTGCTGTACCTGTTCGGGCGACATGCCCATGCCCTGATCTTCGATGCGCAGAACATATTCGTTCCCGCGCGATTTTCCGCTTATCCTTA
>JAKQSH010000358.1 GCA_029570245.1 Deltaproteobacteria bacterium
TGGCTTTCGGCATGGACCGGCTGATCATGCTTCTGGCCGGTACACAGTCAATACGGGACGTAATAGCGTTCCCGAAAACGACCAGCGCTTCGTGCCTTATGAGCAATGCGCCTTCTCGTGTTGATGAAGCTCAGTTGAAGGAACTCGGTCTTAAACTGGAGAAAAGTTAATGAAAGAATTCGACCTGCTTGTTGTGGGCGGAGGCGTCAACGGCTGTGGAATCGCCCGTGACGCGGCCAAGCGCGGACTGAAGGTAATGCTGGTGGAAAAGGGTGATATCTCCGCCGGAACGACCTGGGGGTCGTCGGGCATGATTCACGGCGGAATACGCTATCTGTTTTCAGATGTCGGCGTAACCAAACTGGCCTGCATTGACTCCGGTTACATTCAGAAAATCGCTCCGCATATGATTTTCCGTATTCCGTTCATTTTTGTTCTGCCAAATCATACAAGCTGGGTGCATCGTTTTATCATATACGAAGGAGCTTCAGCAGTTTTCGAAACCTACGACAACTTCGCAAAATACAAGGGCGGAAAGCCGGCATGTCGCCTTACTCCGGCTGAAGTCAGAAAGCTTGAACCGCTCATCCGCGAAGATATTCACGGTGGAATAAGCATGGATGAGTGGGGCATCGACTGTCCGCGTCTTTGTCTTGCAAACGCGAAAGACGCCGAGCTTAACGGTGCCGAGGTTCGCACGCACACGCGACTGGTCTCTTTCATAAAAGACGGCAGTCGTATTGTCGGAGCCGAACTGCGAAACGAAGTCAGCGGCGAGACCGAGGAAGTTAAAGCCCGCATCGTTTTCAACGCCACCGGTCCCTGGGTGCCACAGCTGGCGGCGCTGGCCGGTTGTGAAGTCAAACTGCGTCCGGCCAAAGGCGTTCATCTGGTGCTTGATCGCCGTCTTACCGACTACGGCGTGCTCTGTACCGCTATTGACGGACGCCAGATGTTCGTCATGCCGCACGAAAACGTTTCATACATCGGCACGACAGATGATGACTACTACGGTGATCCTGGCGATATTCCGGTGCTTGAAGACGAAATCGCCTATCTGTTGCAGGCGGCGGAATCATATATTCCCGACGTTCGCAAGGCTCGTGTAATCAAGGTTCTGCGCGCCGTACGTCCGACTCTTTTCGAAACCGGCAAATACGAAGACGACCTTACGCGCGAACACCAGATTTTCGACCATGAAGAACGCGATGGAATTCCGGGTTTTATTACTATGGGCGGCGGAAAGCTTGCCAGCTATCGTGTCATGTCAGAAGAAGCTGTCGATCTGGTAATGCTGAAACTTGGCAAGGTCAATCCCTGTCGCTCGCATCTCGATCCGCTGCCCGGAGGCGATACTACCCCCAGCGCCGAAGCGCTGGCGGCGGAATTCGGTATCGACCCATATGCTGCGTCGCGAGTGATTTACCGCCACGGATCATGGGCGGCCAGGGTGCTTGAGAGCATTAAAACCAATCCCGGCGACGCTTATGTTGTCGATCGCTATGAGCCGACGCTGGCGGCGGAAATCCGTTATTGTGTGCGCAACGAGTGGGTGAAGCGCCCCAGCGACCTTATCCGGCGTTGCCGCGTCGGAGAGGGCGCAGATCAGGGCATGGCGTCCATTCAGCAGGCCACGCAGATTTTCGCAGAAGAAAACAAACTCGGTCCGCGTGAAACAATTGAAGCGGCTGACGATTTTCTTCAGGCCAAATGGTTCGAACGTCACGAGGCGCTTTCCGGCGTGGGCGTGGCTCAGGAAGAACTGTCGCGCATGATAAATCTCGGTTGCTGGCGAACAGCGCAACGCAGCCGTATCGAAAGGAGGCTGCCATGATAGCCGATAGAATTCCCTATGTGACCAGTGATGTCATTGTCGTCGGAGGCGGACTTTCAGGTGTTGTGGCTGCTCTGGCCGCAAGCGATAAGGGTGCGAAAGTGACTTTGTTCCGTCATGGGTATGGGCGTACCGCGCTTGGTGGCGGAATGTTTTCGTTTGCGACGAACCACGACGGTTCTGTTAAAGATGCATTGAAATCCAGAATCGCCGCAATGGCGAAGAACGAGCTGTTGCCGTACTCGCAGATGAAGGACCCGCTTAAGTCTCTGCGTCAGGCATATAAACTTCTGGCTGCAAAACTTCCGGCGGATTTTCCGCGCGACATCGAAGAAGATGCTCCGCAGTTGCTCTGTCTGTCCGAAGGCGGCGCACTGCTGCGCGGCGATATGGCGGTTCCGCAGGTGAGGTCCGGCGATCTGGCTCGTTTCGTTGGTGGTGACGTTAAAATAGCGGTAATCGGTTTTACCGAACTGCCGTTTTTCAGGCCGCAGCTTCTTAAAGAGCAGTGGTTGATGGACATGCATGCTGCCGGAATTGAGAAGGCCGAAATCCGCGTGTTCACTCTGCCGATGCTTGACGATGGCAGGCAGACGTTCTTCCGCATGTACTCCGAGGCGGCGCGCATTCTCGACGCCATGAATCCGCTGGGCCCGCTGGCCGAGCGCATACGCGAAGAAATAAAGGGGTTCAGGCCCGATCTCGTGCTGTTCCCGCCCATGCTGGGACTGGCGCGGCGCGATGCCGTGCGCGACATGTCGGAGCTTATCGGACCTCCCTGCGCCGAACTGGTTGGCGGACATCAGGCGGTGGCCGGTTTGCGCTTTCAGCAGTTGCTGGACGAAATTCTGAAGGCCGCCGATGTGCGAGTAGTTACCAATTGCAGTCTCACCGGCAGTGTCTGGCAAGGAAAGAAGCTTTTCCGTCTCAGCGGTCTGCCGGACGGAGAAGAAGGCAACAGCTTCAACGATGATGGTGTGATTTATGTGGAAGCAAAATCTTTCGTCCTGGCGACAGGGCGTTTCATCGGCGGCGGACTTGCCGAAGATGGCGACGGAGTCTTTGAGACGATATGCATGCTGCCTGTGACATATGCCGGAAAGCGACTTCGTGGGCTGCCCGCAATCAAGCTGGTGGAGCGCGATTACGCCGCTAAACACGTAATGTTCTCCTGCGGCATCGACGTTAACGAACACATGCAGCCCCTTAATGTCAGACGCGAGGCCGCTTTTCCGAACCTGTTCGCCTGCGGCGACATCATAGGCGGATATGATCTGGTGCTGGACGGCTGCGCTGACGGTTTGGCTCTGGCAAGCGCATACATCTCAGGTGTCAACGCAGCGGGAGGTGAAAAATGAGCGGTTTCAAAAAGGCGATGGCAATTTCATACATCGGTTATCGCACCGCGAACCACATGCTGCGGCAGGGTTATAAAGACGTTTCGAAAATAGTCGGAATAAAAGTGCTGGACGGCATCCCCAAATTTACGCAGAACTACATAGCCGACGGTCTGACCTCGCTGACGCGCAGCGAGCGCAACAAGCAGTGGGATTTTTCGAAGTGCATCAACTGCGGACTCTGCGATGCGCTCTGCACACCTATCGACAATTCCCGAGCTCTGCTTGCGCAGGGGCCGTCCATGGCGGCGTCCAGCCATTCGCGCGCTTTCCCGTGGTATAAATACGCCGAAAAATATCTGTCGGAGTGGGACACCTGCGAGGGCTGCGGCAAATGCAGCGATATCTGCCCAACCGGTGTGCCGCTGAAGGAAATCGTGGCGTTCATGCGACGCGTGATCGACAAACAGAAAGCCGGAATCATGGTGGCCGACTGAAGTCGGAAACGCTGAACTATCGACAAATAAAAGCCCCGCTGGAAAAAATAACGGCGGGGCTTTTTGATTTAATTTTGTATTTTTTCCCTTATTTCTTTCCATGTAAGCGGTTCGGGGTTTTCCTCTGATATATTAGTTAATTTTCTTTCGATTTTCTTGGTGATTTCTTCCTCAATTATTCCTGGTCCAGTATGAAAACCAATACCAAATGATGGATCAATGTGGTCTATAAATTTATCTGGTTCTTTGTGGACAATTATTGCTTGTTTTTGTTCATTGTATTCTCTTTGCCATTGCCTGATCATATAATTAACTCCGTTATCTCCAAAACCGTAGCCGCAGAATACAAGCACATCGCTGGAATTAATAAGCTCGCTGGCAGCTATGTGAAGATACATAAAAATGTCCTTTGAATAAGCCATTTCTTTATTGAAAGTTCCAGTGAGAAAAACAGGTCTTTCTTTATCGACTGAAACAGTCGCCTTGCGTATTTTATCATGGAAGAAAAATTCATTTTTGGTCTTGAAAATATATTCA
>JAKQSH010000380.1 GCA_029570245.1 Deltaproteobacteria bacterium
AAAACTTTGAACTCTCCATCTCTGAAATACGCTTTGATATCACCCTTCAACGCCATGTAATGCAGGGCGAAATTTACACCACCAAGAAACATGAAGAATGTAATGAGCATTTCGCCATAAAGCCCGAACTGCGTCATTACGGAGTCATCCTTGGTGCCGAAACCGCCAGTCGCCATTGTTGTAAATGAATGGCAGATCGAATCGAACAGAGAAACTCCGCCGATCCATAAAAGCAGCATTTCCGCAAGGGTAATGATTACGTAAACCCGCCAGAGCAGTTTTGCCGTATCGCGAACACGCGGCTGGATTTTATCGGCGACCGGCCCCGGAACTTCCGCTTTGAATAGCTGCATGCCGCCGACACCAAGCAGAGGAAGCACGGCCAGAGAAAGAACGATTATTCCCATGCCGCCATACCATTGAATGATACTGCGCCAGAACAGCGTAGCTTTTGGCAGTGTGGAAATTTTAGTAAGAATGGTGGACCCGGTTGTAGTGAAACCGGAAACAGATTCGAAGTAACAGTTGGTGAATCCGCCAAAGTTACCGCCGAAATAAAAAGGCAGAGCCCCGAAAAGACAAACTGTAATCCAGCCAAGAGAAACAACCAGAAAACCGTGCCTGTGATTCAGTTCGCCCCTCGAACGACGGGTGAGAAGATAGGCAATTGACGATACTGCGACAGTAATCCCGAAAGAAATTCCAAATGCTTTTGCATCCGGCTGCCCCAATATCAGGGCTATCAGCAGCGGAATAATCATGGTACATCCAAGCACCAGATTCAATGCAGCCAGAAGTTTTACTATGAGGCGGGGGTTCAATTGTCACCAGCTTTTCATTAATAATACTCAAATGTTACAGAGAAAAGTTCTTCGACTTTCGAAATGGCCTTGCGGGTGGCGAAAATAACGACTCCATCACCCGGTTTAATTACAGTATCGCCACCAGGAATAAAAACTTCGTTTTCTTTTACGATGGCGATAACAAGTGAGCCTTCCGGGAAATCAATTTCCTTCAGCGGACGACCAACAGCCTTCGAGCTTTCCAGCGCCGTAAATTCGATGCCTTCTGCGTTGCGTGCGCGAATCGCTTCAACGCTGCGAACCTTGCCCCGGCGCAGAAAACGCATAATGCGGCTCACCGCTGCCAATTGCGGGGACACCGCTGCATCAATGCCGATTGAAGATACCAGTGAAACATAATCCAGGCGGTTTGTAAGCGTCACACCGAAAGAGACTCCCAGCGATTTAGCGAGCAATGTCGCAAGGATATTGTCTTCTTCGTCTTTAGAAAGCGCGATGAAAGCGTCCATGCTGCTGACGTTTTCTTCTTCCAGCAGTTCGGCATTCATGCCTTCGCCGCACAGCACTGTTGTAGATGAAAGCAGGTCGGCAAGTTCTTCGCAACGTTCCTGGCTGCCTTCGATAAGCTTGACGGTAAGCCCCTTCTGTTCAAGCTGCTGAGCGAGATAAAGGCCGGTATTCGACCCTCCGGCTATCATAACTTTTTCGATGGGCGTTTCACGCTTGCCGATAAATTTAAGCAGACGCGGAAGCTGATCGGCAAGAACGGCAAAATAGGCGATATCACCAGCCATCAACTGATCTGCGCCGCGCGGTACGACGACACTTCGGCCACGGTATATTGCTGCGACCAGAGGTGAATAGCCTGGCTTGATTTTGTTGAGATTGTACAGCTTGGAACCGTCAAGAAGAGAATCAGCTTCAATCCTGAACCCGACCAGAAGGACTCGACCGTCTGCGAACTTAACAACGTCGATGGCTGGAGCGGCTTCGAGAAGATGTTCAATTTTTTTGCAGGCTTCGTATTCGGGATTTATGAAAAAGTCGATGTTGAAACTTTTGAACGCCTCTGGAAAGCGCTGATAATCCGGGTTCCGCATACGTGCGATTTTGAGTGTCTGGGGTGAAAAATGATGGGCGACCATGCATGCGACAAGATTGATTTCATCGCGGTTGGTTACCGCAATAAGCATCCCGGCCTGTTCGATGCCGGCGCGCAGGAGCAGATCGGGGCTTGAGCCGTTCCCGTTGATGAACTGAGCGTCGATATGCTCTTCCATACTCATAAGACGCTCGTTGTCGTTATCTATTATAACGACCTGTCGTCCTTCACGGCATAGTTTGTCGGCGATATAGAATCCTACATCGCCTGCTCCTATTATGATTATTTTCATAAGCAGGCCTCACATACCTGAGCTTTTTACTCGGTCTTACATAAAGCTTTCAAGTTTCAGCAGCACTCTGGCGTCACGGTCGATTGCCCACAGGAAGCCCTCGGCCTGATTGTAGCTGAGCCCTGAAACTCTGTTGGTGTGGTTTATGTTGTACGTCGCCAGCACAGCTCCGGTATTGGGATTGATTTTGAAGAAATGACTGCCCTGCATACCTTCGTCCAGCGCAAACAGTTCGCTGTCGCGGGTGAATGCACCGACAATTTTCGTGATTCCGACGGCCTGAACGATAATCTCCGCATCAATAAACCAGCTGCTGCCGTCCCATTTGTAGCGCCACAGTTTGTTGTTCGTACCGTCGCAGATGTAATAATCACTATTCATCATAACAATACAGGTGGGTTCACCTATGGATTCGGCAAGCTGAATCGTCCCGTGTGCAGTATTGGTAGCAGTGCGTGATGTGGCATCCAGAAGCACCTGGTTTCCAGTTATAGTGTATGCAGCTCCGACATAAGTGTGCTCGGTATCAAAGAATGAAGGGGCTCCGGTAAGTTCGAAAGTTTCCCTGCTCCATTGCCAGGTTCCCAGACCGGTCGGAATTCCCATCATTACAACTTCGATGTTTTGACCGGCGATGTCCGGCTTCCAGACGATTTCTGAGAAATTTCCGCTTACCTGGTCGTTGTTGGCAATCAGTACGGTACCGATTACACCGAGCGTATAAACCGGCGGTTCTTCATCGCCATCTTCACCTTCACCTTCACCTTCACCTTCGCCTTCGCCTTCGCCTTCACCTTCGCCTTCACCTTCACCTTCACCTTCGCCTTCACCTTCGCCTTCGCCTTCACCTTCACCTTCGCCTCCGATAACATAGGTGGAGGTGAAAATAAAGTCTCCTGTCGAACCGGCATCAATTGTATCGGCGACAAAGAAATATACACCGTCAGAAGGAGCCTTGAATTGCAGAAATTCCTCCGAATCGCCGGAAGATTCATTGGCGAAAGTATCGCAGACAGCCTGATTGTTGCAGGCTTCGGCAAGAGCATAAATTACGGTATTGTTGCCGGTACTGTAAAAACGAATCTGAAGTTCCTCATCGGCAAGAAGATTGTACGCGACAACAATTTCCGTTCCGGCGGCATAGCCGGGTTCCGCCGTTTCGCCGTCCGAATCACCTTCGGAATCGCCATCTTCATCAAGCGGCACATACGAAGGAATCAGACCGGAGCATTGCGATCCGTTAAGAAAACGGTCATATCCGGTGGCATTGAAACTCCCCTCAATGGTCAGCACATTCTTGCCCTCGGTGCGGAAATCGGAAGGAGCAGTATACGGCGACCCACAGGTACCTTCACCTTCGCCTTCGCCTTCGCCTTCTCCCTCACCTTCGCCCTCGCCTTCCCCCTCGCCGGGCCAGATAATGCTGTCTTTATCGCCATCGGAATTGTTGTTCGGATCATCGACACAGTTACCGCCGAAAAGAACTTTTCCTTCCGGGCACGACTGCCCGCTTTCTCCCCCGCAGGTCGAAACAAACAGCATCAGCAGAAACAAAGAAGCGAAGGCGCAAGCCCAACCAGCATATTTCTTCATAGGAGTCCTCCCGTTCTCTCTCAACTCGGCAGACAATCCATTTCTCCAGTTTTATCTTCCCGACAGTTTCGGCAGCGCAATGTTGTTCGGGTTCATCAAAAAGCTGCTTCACTTTCACATTTCTTTTTATTGTAACACAAATTTTTCTGAACAGAAACATACTGAAAAACAAGATTCGCGCTTTTTTTCAAGGCCTGAAAAAAAACAGAGGCGACACTAACAGAACAAAAACAGCGTCGCCTCTTATTAGAATTCTCAGAATGCGGCAGTTTCAGCGGAGCCTGGCCACAGCTTCTGCCGTCAATTCCATGCCCTTGCGGATAACATCCTTTGATGTTGCATATGAAAAACGGATAAAACCGCGTGCTCCGAAATAAGAACCGGGCAGCACAGCCACATGCACTTCATCCAACAGATAATCCGCAAATTCTTTATCGCTTTTGATTAAGAAGCCATTAAAGGATTTGCCTATAAGAGGACGCACATCAGCAAAAGCGTAGAAAGCACCGTATGGAGTATGACAGCTCATGCCGGGAATCGCGTTAATCAGCTCAACCATAAGATCGCGCCGGTCTTCAAAAACCTGACGGCGATGCTCAACACCGGATTGATTGCCGGAAATGGCTTCCAGCGCAGCCCACTGAGCGATGCTGTTCGGATTGGAAGTCATCTGTCCCTGCATGCAGCCGACGATTTTTACGAAATCCTTCGGCGCAGCCAGATACCCGATGCGCCAACCCGTCATGGCGTATGATTTTGAAACGCCATTGATTACTATGCAGTGTTCCTTTGCACCCTCGCAGAGTTCGATCATGGAGGTGAATTTTTTGTCGCCGAAAACGAGTTTCTCGTAAATGTCGTCGCAGATTATGGCCAGCTTGTGCTTTACACAGACGTCATAAATGGCCTGAAGCTGCTCGCGACTGTACAACGCACCGGTCGGATTATTGGGAGAGTTTATGATTACGGCTCTTGTGCGACGGGTAATTGCGGCTTCAAGGTCTTCGGGCCTTAAAATAAAACCGTTTTCAGGCGGGCAGTTGACATAAATCGGAACGCCGCCGGCCAGGCGAATCTGTTCCGGGTAGGTGACCCAGTAAGGAGCCGGAACGATCACTTCATCGCCCTGATCCAGCAGGGAAATGAAACTGAGATACAGAGAATGCTTGGCCCCGCAGCTTACGACGATCTGATCAAGCCCGTAATGTACACCCTGATCTTTTTCGAATTTCTGCTGAATAGCCTCTTTCAGTTCTCGAATGCCGGTTTCAACAGTGTAACCGGTATGACCGGCGTTCATTGCGGCAATCGCCGCCTCGCAGATTCGATCCGTAGTCTTGAAATCGGGTTCTCCGGCCAGCAGGGTAATGACTTCTATACCGCGTTCTTTCATCGCCTTGACTTTTGCGATGTTTGCAAAGGTCGGCGACGGTTCAATGTTCAGGGCCATATTGCTCAACTTCAATTTATATTCCTCCTGTTAATTCCGAATACTCAGAGAACGGATTATTTTTTACCGACACCGGAAAGCGCCGGATATTTTTTCTGAAGTTTTTCCTTAACATGCCTGGGTACGAATTCTTCAACACTGCCGCCAAGCGCAGCAACTTCTTTGACGGTCTGAGAACTGATATAGAAATTGTTTTCGTCGGTCATCATAAAGATGGTTTCAATTTGCGGATTCAGTTTGTGATTCATGCTGGTCATCTGAAATTCGTACTCAAAATC
>JAKQSH010000395.1 GCA_029570245.1 Deltaproteobacteria bacterium
CAAGTTAAAAATCTTTCCAAGAAATACCGTCTCGGAGTCCTGGGATACGGATCGCTTCAGAAAGACCTTGTAAGCTGGTGGGCGCGTCTGCGCGGTAAAGAAGACCCCAACGCACTGCTTGCCGGCGCAACTTCACAGCTCGACAGCAAAGGAGAATTCAAGGCGCTTGAAGACGTAAGTTTTGATGTGCCGGAAGGTGAAGTTCTTGGAATTATCGGACATAATGGAGCGGGCAAATCGACAATTCTTAAAATTCTTTCAGGCATCACCTCTCCGACAGAGGGCGAAATCACCCTGCGCGGACGCCTGGCAAGCCTGCTGGAAGTTGGCACCGGTTTTCACCCGGAGCTTACCGGTCGTGACAATATTTTCATAAACGGCGCAATTCTGGGTATGACAAAGCGTGAAATATCGCGTAAATTCGACGAAATCGTTGATTTTTCAGGCATAGGCCAATTCATCGACACGCCGGTCAAGCGCTATTCTTCGGGCATGTACGTGCGCCTGGCATTTGCAGTCGCGGCGCACCTTGAAGCTGAAATTCTGCTTATCGACGAAGTGCTGGCAGTCGGCGACGCCGAATTCCAGAAAAAATGCCTGGGCAAAATGGGGGAAGTCGCCAGAGGCGGACGAACAGTGCTGTTCGTCAGCCATCAGCTAGCGGCAGTTCAGAATCTGTGCAGCAAAGTTATCTGGCTTAAACAGGGACGATTGCTGACTTCAGGCCCGCCGGATACCGTTATTGCCGACTACATAAAAGCAGTCTCTCCCACCGCAGACTCGTCTTCAAAAGAAGCGTTGGCTTTCAATCAAGAACAAAACATCAAGCTTGCTTCAGTCGCCATACTTGACGAATATGGGAAAGATCGTGGTTTCGGGATGGCGGGCAGTCCATGCAGTCTGCAACTGAGCTTCTGGTCAATGAATGAAATCAAAGCGGCGACTGTTTATATAATAATCAACGACGCGCAGACAAAACAACTTTGCCTGCTTTCCAATAAACTGACCGGCCAGAGAATCGACATACCGAAGGGAGATTCTGAATTTACATGCAATATGAACAAACTTCCACTGCAACCTGGCGAATATACTCTTACGATACGCGTTTTCTCTGACATGGGCACAGTAATTTACCTTCCAGTCGGCATACTGTTCCGCATTGTAGACGGCGATTTCTTCGGAAGCGGCATTTTAATAAAAGAATACTGGGCCGGGCCTCTACTGATTGAGCATGACTGGAAGCAGACATAGAAAGCATCAGGCAGCGATGCGCGTAGAATTCTACATGGTTGAACCTATGCTGGTCTGGCACTACGCGCCGATCATACAGGCATTGCTGTCTATGGGTGTAGATGCATCTTTTGTTTCATGTCGCAGTAATGAAAACGTCGTTGGTGAAATATACAACGCTGAACTCGGAGAATCCCTGATACGACATACTGGTCTGCCGGTATCGTTTCATATAAACCCCGATGCCGACATGGCGGTCTGCTATGCCGAAATCGCAATACTGGGGCAATACAGAAAAAAACGCGCACGTATCATGTACGGCTGCGGCATTG
>JAKQSH010000396.1 GCA_029570245.1 Deltaproteobacteria bacterium
ACCAAAATACCTGCTTAAATAAAGATTGCCGACCTTCAAACTAAAAAAGCCCCGCTGTTCATGCGGGGCTTTTGCCGTTTTCAAGTCCGAACTCAATACATGAACTCGTCCAGCATGTCGCGCACCAGCTCGAAGCGGGCCTGATCGTGATCGCGCAGGAAGAACCAGGGGCAGATCAGCACGCCGACGCCGACGAGGCTCAGCGGAATGCAGAGCTGTTTCATTATGGCGTAATCATAGAATTTGCTGCCCACGATGCTCATGTCGTCGGTTTTTATCAGCACGGCCTGAATACGCTCGTCAAATGCGACGACACGGACGTTGACGAAAAGCAGGTACTGAATGTCGGCATTCTTCAGATATTCCTGCATGGAAGGAACAAGAATCGGATCGAAATCTTTAATGTTCTTTATTTCAGTCTGCGCGTTGGTTTCAGCCACATTACCGGCAATGGCGTCCAGACTGGCGACATCGACATCTTTCATGCTCACCGGCACCAGGTCATGCTGGATGAAAGTGTTGTGGATATAATTGTGACGGATGGCGTTCTGAACTTCGCTTCCGTCACGGTCCACCATAAGCACGCCGACGCGGGCCTTCTTCGGCATTTCGGCACTGCGGTTGACATATTTAGTCGTACATCCGATCTGAAGAATCATCATCCCGATTACCAGCACAGCCAGAAATTTCCTCATATCGTCCTCCCGTCTGTTCATTTTTATTTCAGGTTTCGCCCTCTGTGACAATGGCAGAAAAATTTCTATCATCCGGGCAGAATAAAATCAAGCATCAAAGATGCCCGCTTTACGCACAGATTACCGGGACAAATGAATTTCAGCGCAGAGGCTCAGCTACAACTTCCATTTTTTCGGGGCTGTAACGGAAAATAACGCGGGTCATGGTCTGCATCACATCCATGCGGGAATTGTTGATTATTACGGTCGAACCAAGATGAATTGTCGAACGAACAACGACCATGGCATTGAGACAGTCTTCTTCATCGTGGCTGTCGGTCCAGTCGAAAAGTTCCTGCTGCAACTTTTTAAGCTGCTGAAGTTCTTCTATGTACTTGCGCACCTCTTCGGTCTGCCCCTGGCCGCTCTGCAACAGCGGCTTAACCAGCATTCCGATACGCGCCACTTCGTCGTCGATGTTTTTCAGCTGCACCTGAATTGAGTCGGGACTCAACGGGGCACCCTTGTTCAACCCGGCCATGACAACGGTTTTGACTTCGCTGACACCGCCGACTTCACGGGCTTCCATGCCCTCGGCCGCATATACCACACCGCCGAC
The DNA here is from genome assembly GCA_029570245.1 of Deltaproteobacteria bacterium. GTDB lineage: Bacteria > Myxococcota_A > SURF-8 > SURF-8 > SURF-8 > JAKQSH01. Next base: position 1,294 of record JAKQSH010000396.1, read on the forward strand.
GATAACGCCCGCCGGCATTATAATGCGCCCGTAACACAAAACTTTTGAATGGAAAATGCCGCGATTGAGTTCGCAATCGCCGTTGCATACGACCTGAGCCTGGTTTATGTAACGGGCCTTTATGGAACCGCCCGCCTCAACCACAACGTCTTCCTGGCCGATGATGCCTTCGGCAACGGTTATGTCGCCCCCGGCTCTGAGGTTTGTGCTGTCGGAACAGCCGCGCAGTGTTATGTTGCCGCCGGCGCGGATGTCGAAGTTTTCCATCATATCATGGCCGACTTCGACGTTGCCGTCGAAGTCCAGATTTCCGTCGAACCAGTCTTCGAGACTTTTTATGCTGAACGTATCCTGAATATTAAGCGTTCCACCTGTAAACGTAAGCAGACCTCCGACCTCGGCGATAATTCGACCTTTGGAATCTTCTTTAAGACCGTTTCCGGTTTTGAATTTGAAGACACTGGCCTTGTGTTTGGCTGCCACGCCGAATATATCCACGGGATTGTCGAGAAGCGCAATCTGCTCTTCAGTCTTTCTGACGGCAATCAGCGTTCCTGCCGGAATGGAAATGAACGGCTCTTTGGGAATATTATCCGAAGAAAGCGTGCTTTTCAGATATCCGTTTATCTCCTCCTGTCTGATCTGAAAATCGACATCTGAAATTATCTCTGCCGGTTTGAAGGCTTCAGCCAGAAGCACATATTCGTTCGGATCGGGACTATCGGAAAGACCCAGTTCCTCAAGCGCATCGGACTTTACAAAACGTTCCTGAACTCCGATTTCGAGCAGGAGCTGCATGAGCAGTTCAGTGTTGATTTGCCTGTAGGCTTTTACAAACAGACGCGAAGAATGTTCTGAAACAAAAAGAGAGACGCCCAACTCCTGCTGTCTGTCGGCTTTTATCTCAAGATGTGAATAAGAATCGTGGTTCGTCTCTGTGCCCATTGTACCCCCGGAATGATGGCGTCGTCGGAGCGGCGCTCTTTTATTGTATATTAGCATATATTTATGCTAAATTCAATGCACTAAGGCATTTAATGTCAATAAAAGTTGCCGGTATGGATTGCTCGGAACAGCTTTCACGTATCCAAGGTACGGACAGGACAGACAATGAGCAAAAAAACAATATCCGCTGCATATATTCTGCTTCTTACAGTTTCCCTATTGTGGGCCTGCGGTGAAAGCGGCAACAATGGCGAAGACGGCATTGACGGCGATGCTGAAAAGGATTCTGACGAAAACGGAGAAAGCGATTCGGAACTTTCAGGGAACGACGGCGACAACGAAAACGAAACCGAAAATATCGAAGAAGACGGAACTGATGCGCCCGATCCGTCTTCATGGGGGCCATACGGTGTAGGCATTCGTATTTTCGAGTTCACCGACGCAGAGCGCGGCTCAAGGGAACTGCCCGCAGCTTTCGTTTATCCGGCTCTTGCTGCACCAGTCGTTGAAGGTCAGACAGTTGACGGTTCCGGTGAAACAAGCGGGCTGGTGGCCGCCGGAAAAACAAGTTTGTACGCAGTAGAAAATGCCGAACCAGACAAAAGCGGAGCGCCCTACCCCGTCGTCTATTTCTCTCACGGCAGCGGAGC
>JAKQSH010000416.1 GCA_029570245.1 Deltaproteobacteria bacterium
CTCATCGAAAAATCGTAGTCGCTGATCTGCCGTGAGATGCTGTCCTGAATGGTTCCCATTCGCTCGTTCCAGAATCTGCCGTAAACTGTCCATCCGAAAGCGACTACGATAAACAGGGATGTTACCGAGAAAATGGCAAATATTTTTGCTTTCAGCTTCACCGGCGAACTCACTTTCTCCTATATGCAGTCAGAAGACCAGACTCGGCCCGAACCCTATCTCGTTGTTGTATTTTTCTTTTTTACTCAATATCGCCACTTCCCAGTAATAGTATAATCCGAATTTCAAGTTTGAGGTAGCTTTCATTCCAACGCCTGCGAAAAATCTGTTACGGGTCAGGCGGTCCGACCATTCTATGTCAGGGTTGAACTCGAAATAGGCTTCCCATGCCGCCCACAGTTGAATCTCCGCTTTCGTCCATTTCCATGGAGGCAGAAGTTTCACTCGATTGCGAAGGCGAAAAAACGGGTCTTTGATTTCCAGCATGCGCAGTTCTGTACGCAGCCGATCTTCCAGTGTCCAGCTGTCGGGTACTGCCTTGAAAATGAAATCTATAAGAGGTCGATGTTCGGCCTGCCAGTAGTGATCGGAAAGTCTCTGGTAAGTGGTTTGATCGGAACTCTCAAGAGTCTGCCGCCCGTAAAACTCCACATCCTGACGGCAATAGAGTTCGCGCCAGCCCAAGCCCAGCGTGAACCATTCCGTGGGGCTGTAAGAAAACCACGGCATCGCTTCCAGATCATAAAATTCGCTCATATTTTCACGGAACTTGAACTCCGTCTCAACTTTCGCAGCCCAGTCCCGACTTAATTTCCCGCCGCCATCGGCATGCAGCAGCAGCAGCCAGTCGGCCATGGCGTCGTTGTGCAGAAGCACTGCATGAAGAATGACCAGACAGAAACACGACAACACTTTCAGAATAAATGTCCTGTTCACCCGGTTGCTCCTGATTGATAAGAAAATATCTTTCCAATGCCTGCAGAAAAAAGCTACATCGCATTTCTGAGCACCAGCGAGTTTCTTTCAATCTTGTATCAGATTCGCCACACCGACCAGACGGCGGCTGTTCCCCTTTGCTGACGGCCCCACATTTTGTTTACGAAAACTTTTTTGAATTATAACGCATCTTCAACAATATTGAAACATTGATTTTCTTCCGCAAAAATAAGCCCCCGGCGGCCTTCTTCGACCGTTCCTGCTTCCGGTATCTGATAACATTTTATCAAAGACGAAAATGATCTTTCACGCCATCTCGATTACATTCATTTCAACCCGATATAGCATGGCCTGGTTGAAACGGCTGAAGAATGACGGAGGTCCACTTTTCATAAATACCAATCACTGGGGTATTACGGCGAAAACGGGATACCCGTAGATTCAGATGTAAGTGGTGAGTGAATCAGGAATTGTCGGGTAAATGTTTTACCCGTCGATTCGTCAATCATTCAAAGGCAGGTCACCCGCCTAGTGTGTACCGGGGTAAAGCAATTGCACATAACAGTCGCTATAGAACTAATTCATATAAGTTTATTGAACCAGTTTGTAGGTCGGGTAAAACATTTACCCGACATGCGAATTTAATTGCCCTTCGGCAGCAGATACTCCGGCGGTGTCAGGCCGGGGCGCAGTATGGCGCCGAAAAGCTTGATGTTGGGCGCGTAGTTCTCCCACACCGTGGACTCGTTGCATTCCACCAGCACGCGCACGTCGGCGTAGCGCAGGGCGTGCGGCACTTCGTTCATCGAAGGATAAAACGCCTTCAGCGCGGCCTGCGACCATGCGCTTCCCGGCGCGCCGTCAACAGGCCCGAAGGCCGGAATGCCCGGCACCGGCTGGCGGCCCTGCTTTATCCACGCAAGCGAATCAAGATGCAGCGGTTCGCGCACGCTGCGCGCGCCCAGTCCGGTGTAATACACGCGTCCTGCCGGGTTGCAGCCCATGGTGTAATCGTAAGACAGGCTCAGCACGTCCAGTATGTCCTGCTTGAGCTTAATCGGCAGCGTATCGAGTCGCAGCGCCATCAGCGCAACGTCGAGGAACTTGCCCATGGTGCTTCCCTGGCCCCAGCCCATCGGCGACAAAGCCGGACGCGGGTTGCGGTGTGCGTGGGCGTTCAGAGCGGTGTCGACCATGTTTTCGGAGTAGCGCGTCACCCAGTCGCGGATTGCGGTTTTTATTTCCGGCGCGGCGTGCGGGCTGGCGTAATAGGCCGACAGATAATCGAACATGGCGAAGGCTTCGCCGCGGTTGTCCAGCGCAGCGCGGAACGAGGCCATGCCCGGCTGTTGCAGTGCAATTTTGTTGAATGCGCCGTAAGGACCCATAGCTTTCCAGGCCACTTCGAAGTCGCGTTTGTAAAGCATGTCGCCGCTTAAAAGCAGCAGTTCGCCCGCGCCGTAAAGCATGTAGGCCGGCGAAGCTGCATTGCGTCCGGCGTAATCGTAAGCTTTCAGCGCACGGCGGCGCAGAGCCTCGGCGCGCTCGGAGTCGAATTTTTTCAGCAGGCGCGACGCCTGCGCGAAAAGCCCGGCGGCCAGGGCGCTGATGTTGGGATGCCGCGCATATGTCCAGTAAGTAAGCGGATCGTCGCTGGCGAAATAATAACCGGGCGGATGCGACCAGCTTTCGACGCCCATGCGCACACCGCCGTCTTCTTCCTGCAACTGTTCCCAGGCGGCGACGCCCCACAGTGCCTCGTCCAGCAGATCGGGAACACCGTTGCCGCTTTCGGGCAGCGTCAATTGCGAATCAACAAAGCGGTCAGGATAAAGCTCGTAGAGGCTCATCAACAGCATGGGAATCATGGTGTGCATGGGTCGCTGGTCGAAGTCGGCGGCATCGTGGTATCCGCCCTTAAGAACGCGCAAGCCCTTCATCGGAGTGTCTTTCGGGTACATCTGCGTAAAATCGAGGCGCTCGCCGATATAGACTTGCGTATGCGCTGCAGGACGCGGCCAATCGGTATGTTCGGGCTTCAGTTCCTGCCCCCAGCGATTGTGAAAAAGCCCGCGTGCAGCCTTGTAATAAACCTCAAAGACGCTCTGCTCGTTGACGGTGGTGCGGTAAGACACACCGACACCGGGAACATGTATGCGGAAATACACATCCCTGGCGGGCGGCACGATGCCGAGATTGATTTCACGCACCGGGCCGCCGGCGTCGTCGTCGTAGCGGCTGCGCTCCGAAATTTTCAGATTGTCGAATATGGTCGGGCGCCCCACCAGCGGGTCATCGTATTCACGCACCAGACTGCACATAGAAGGGAAGTTTTCAAGGCTTGAAGCCCCGCCATCTCCCATATATGAATATATGTAAGCGTAACGTCTGCCGGCCCATGGATTGTAACCGACCTGATTGACCTGAATTACCGGAGTCTGAAGATATCTGTCGGAAAACGGCAGAAGAAAATTGATCCCAGACGGCCCTTTGATATCCAGCACTTCGCGATTGCCGATTTTGCGCTCAAGATGCAGAAAGAGGTGGTGATCGGCAAGTATCACATCATTGCGGTTCGGTTTTCCTACACCTATGAAATATTCAGGTGCGCTCACAGGCACAGACCAGCGTCCGACCTTGAGAATGCCCAGTTGTGTGCCATCGCGCAATGCGACAGACCATTTCGAGTTCTGCAGATGCTGTCCGTCACCGCCTGAAAGCACTACCGCCAGTACGTCGGGCGCGGCCATGTATACTTCGCGCACCGGAGACGAAAGATCAGCACCTGAACCGCCTGCGGTTCGGGCATGCAGATATGCAGCAAAATTCTTCCGGCCGGTTCCAGCTTCCACCAGAATAAAAACGTCCACTCCCGGAGCGAGTTTCCCTATTTCATACGAAACGCGCGGACCGTTCAGCTCGGCGACAGTTCTGCTGCATTCCACGGCAAACAGCCCGCCGGCGGGCGCTTCGGCAGATACGCTGATTTTTACGTTTTTCTGCCCCGCTGGAGGATTCCATTTCACCCGGATCGAGTTCGAGGTGACTTCCTCTACGGCAGCTTCAAGTGCTTCGGCCTGCGGCAGTTGCACCAGCAAGGGCATGTCGGTTTCCTGCGCTTCAAGCGCAGCCATAGGCAGCAGCAGTAGAAAAATCGAAATCAGAAGTCCGCGAAATCGCATGCTTATATTTCCTGTTGACAGATTGATTGAAAAACCCTTGTTCTTGCTTGTAAGGATAACCGTTTGCGGCGGTGAATGTCAAAGTCAGGATCGTTGCTGCTCGTTCCGCAGCATTCAACTGCGTTCAACAGCATAAGCGTTCAGCAGTTTCAACACGACCAGACCGCAGATAACTCCTATGGTCACCGCTGTAAATCCGTTAGCATATTCACCGAAAAGCAGCCAGCCGACTCCAAAAAGCAGGCCGAAAATACAGAGACACAAGCAGATGCAGCCAGCCAACAGGGGAAGCCAGGCGTCTGGAGCATCCTGCGGCCTGCGATAATCTGCCCATAATCCGAAAGGTCTGGTGCGTGCCACAAAACGCAGTAATTGTTCACGTTCCGTCGGAGCCGTCAGCATGGTAACAAGCAGTGACAGCGGCATGGAAGCGGCAAGCGTAATCATAAGAGACGGTGCAAGATCAAGATCATACAGACGGCATACACTGGACACCGTCATTGAAAGACACATGGCGCTGATTTCACTCCATGCGTTGACGCGCCACCAGAACCAGCGCAGCAGATATATTGGGCCGACACCGGCACCCATTGAAAGAATAAAACGGAATACGGAAGTTACGGAGTCGGAATAAAATGTAAAAACTCCTGACAGAAGGAGAAAAAATACACCAGAAAGGCGTGAAACAAGCAGCAGATGTTTTTCATCGGCTTTTCTGTTTATGAAGCGCGCATAGAAATCATTTACGAAATAGCTGGAACCCCAGTTGAGTTGGGTATCTATTGTAGACATGAAAGCCGCAAGAAAAGTCGCCAGCATGAAACCGCGCCAGCCAGCCGGAAGAACCTGCAGCATGACTTCGACATAGGCGCTGCGCCCTTCCGGGAGATTGGGGACAAGAATCATGGAAGCCAGGGCGGTCAGCAGCCACGGCCATGTTCGAAAGACATAGTGGGTAATCAGAAACCACAATGTCGCGCGAGCCGCCTCACGCTCGTCACGGCAGGCCATCTGACGCTGAATGACTTTGCCGCCACCGTCTGAGTTGATGAAAGCCCACCACTGAACCCCCAGAAACAGTGCCAGCGCGACAGGAAGATCAGACCAGAAGGAACCACTGGAACGCGGCAGGAAATTCATGGGCGAAATGATATCGCCGGAATTTAAATGGGCAGTCATTTCAGATATTCCGCCCACCGCAGATACGGCAGCAACGGCCAGCAGCAGCGCACCGGCCATGGCCAGGAAAAATTGCAGAAAATC
>JAKQSH010000417.1 GCA_029570245.1 Deltaproteobacteria bacterium
TCGGGTGTGTCGTCGCCATCGGGTGTGTCGTCGCCATCGGGCGTATCGTCGCCATCGGACGTGTCGTCGCCGTCGGGTGAGTCGTCGCCGTCAGACGTGTCGTCGCCGTCGGCAATAAAATCGCCGTCGGTTTCTTCATCCTTATCGTCGCCGGAACCCAGACAGCCGGACAGAGCGAAAATTACAGATAAAGAAAGAAGCAGTACATATAAGGAACTCAATTTTCTCATGTTAAGGGACCTCCCCTGAAATTAAGGTTCAGGAAACTCTTCAATAAGAGATAATTATTTATCATACCTGCTGTATTTTGAAGAGAATTTTAAGAAATGCAATCAAGATTTTTATTGCCGGACTATTAGTTGCATGTGAAAGCTTTTGGTGGTAGAAACTCTCTTCCAAGTGCTTTTGCGGGGATTAAGCGGATGTTTATTGATCGCAATTCAAAAGTCATGGTTCTAACGGGTGCCGGTATTTCGGCTGAAAGCGGTCTGAAAACATTCAGAGAGCCCGGCGGAATGTGGGACACTTACGACTGGCGCGAATTGGCCACACCAGCCGCATTCGAAAAATCGCCTGAAAAAGTGTGGGAGTTTTACATGGAACGCCGTCGCCAAATTCGCGATGCGCAACCCAACGAAGCTCACAAAGCTCTTGTCCGTCTCGAAAAACACATGAATCCGGGGCGTTTTCTGCTTGTCAGTCAGAATGTAGACGATCTGCACGAGCGCGCGGGCCAGAAAAACATCATAAAAATTCACGGTTCCGCCATGCGGGACATCTGTGCATCATGCGGTTCCGTGCTGGATTCAGCCGACAGTTACAACGAGTTTCCGCCACGGCACGCCTGCGGCGGCCTGTTGCGTCCCGATGTGGTCTGGTTCGGTGAGCCGCTGAATTCCCGCGACCTGAAAACTGCAATGGACTGGCTTTTAAGCTGCGATTATTTTATCGTAATAGGAACTTCCGGCAATGTGTTTCCGGTGGCGCAGTTTGTTTATCAGACCGAAGCCACCAAAATATACATCGGTCTGGAGGAGCCGGAAAATTCACGCGGGTTTCAGCAGGTTAAACTTGGAAAAGCCGGAATAGTGCTGCCGGAACTGATAGAAGAACTATGTGAGGTTTGAAATGCCGTTCTGTCCGATCTGTCAGTCCGAATATCGTTCGGGTATCTGCGTTTGCGCCAATTGCGAAGTCGAACTCGTCGCCAGCCTGGATGATGTGCGCCCGAAAATGAACGATGCCGAGATAGAAGCATATCTGTCAAAACGCGAGCTGGCGATAGTGGCGCATTCCACTTACGACAGGCTGAAGCCTGTGAGAGATTTGTTTTGCAAAAACAACATTCCTGGCATTATACTGCGTGGTGAGTCCTGCGGTGCGGGATGCTCCTGCAAAGGCGGTCTTGGTGAACTCGATCTGGCGGTTGCTGTTGAGGACGTTGAAAGAGCCGTCGAGGTGCTTGAATCGCAGTTCTCGGACATGATCGGCAGTGTTGCAGACGACGCCGAGCTTGACCTTGTCGGTCAAGGCAGAGCGGAAGTGAACCTTGAAGCAGAAGAACTCATCTGTCCCGCTTGCGGAGAAAAGCTGCCCGGCGGACAGGTTGAATGTCCTGAGTGTGGTCTTTATCTGGGAATACCGGAAGAAAAATAAAACCAACAGTCTGTAGCGAGAGTGTGTTATGACTGAGAAAAAAGTAAACACTGAAGAGTTGCTGCTGGATGACGAGGGTGCCGACAAAAGGTCTGACCCGCGCGTCAATCTTAAAATCGAAATCAGCCTGCATTCCGAGACGAACTTTTTTACAGGCTTTTCGGTGAACATTTCCACCGGCGGCGTTTTCGTCTCCACGCACGTTCCCGCCAAAGTCGGTGAAAAGGTGCCGATCTCGTTCCAGCTGCCCAACAGCCCTAAAACAATCGAAACAATCGGCGTCGTAAAATGGTATCGCGAATACAACCCGGTTTATCCTGAAACTCCTCCCGGAATGGGAATCATGTTCGAAGGATTGAGCAAAGAAGACGAGATGATAATCGACGAATACATCAACACCATCCGTGAGCCGTATTTCCATCCCGGCGAAGATTGATGAGCCTGCAATATCGCATGAAATTGTAAATCCCGGCTGATTAAGCCGGGATTTTTTATGAGTACCCCCCCCAACGTTTCCGCCTGTCCTGAGAAATAAAAAAAGACCGCAGCTGCGGCCCTTTTGCATATGATATTATTGAGTTTTCACTTTTCATCGTCAAGCGCCAGCACCACATCCAGTACGGCATTGAACGGATCGCCCGGATTCTGATGATCGAAAATATATTTATAGACAACGCCGTCGTCGGAAGCCTGCGCCAGTTCGGGATTGATAGGCAGACGCGCCAGCAGCGGAACCTTCATTTCCTCACACATTTCTGCAGCCTGTCCGCCGGGGTAGATTTCTATGAGTTTTTTGCAGTCGGGACAGGTAAGACCGCTCATGTTTTCCACAACGCCAAGAATGTCCAGATCGACCTTGCGGCAGAAATTTATCGACTTGCGCACGTCGGCGGTTGCAACTTTCTGCGGTGTGGTTACTACCAAGGTATGCGCTCCGGGGACCAACTGAGCCAGAGTCAGCGGTTCGTCGCCGGTTCCCGGTGGTGCGTCAATAACCAGATAATCCAGTTCACCCCATTCGACATCCTGAATGAACTGCCTGATTACACCGATTTTCAGCGGGCCGCGCCAGATGATGGCATCGTCCCGGTTGCGCAGCAGAAAACCGATGGACAGAACCTTCAAGCCCATGTATTCGATAGGCAGCATTGATTCCGTGCGCGGGTCTATTCCGAGCGGTTTTCCTTCCAGACCCAGCAGCGTCGGCACACTGGGACCGTGAATGTCGATGTCCAGCAGTCCGACGTTTTTGCCCTGCGCGGCCAGCAGCGTCGCAAGTTTAAGCGCCACCATGCTTTTTCCGACTCCACCCTTGCCGGACATGACCAGGACTTTGTTTTTTATTTTATCAAGGCGGGTTTTAAGCCTTAAATCTTTAAGTTCCTGTTCGGCTCTGGCGCTCTTGCAGCTGTCGGCGCTGCCGCAGCTCCCGCAATCGCCGCTGTCGCACGAATCGGGGTTGTTGTGATTGTGGTCATAATCGCTCATACTCTGTCTCCTTGTCTCGTTTGATCCGCCCTGCAGGATGTTTTCATCCGGGCGGGTCCGCTCAAATAATTTTCCGGGGCGGGTGCCGGAATGGTTGAATTACTGCTGTGGCTTGTTTGTTCTGGAAAGATTTTTTATCTGGCCGAGGTAAGATTTGATTTTCTCTTCCCAGAAGGATTCCGGTCTGAAACCTACCACCGTCTCCTTCTGGCCGTTGAATTCGATTACATAAGTCGGAGTGCCTTCTATTTTTATTTCAATACCTTTGTCGATGTCTTTCTGAACCTCAAGAAGCGACTGACCGTCCGTGACGCATTTCCGCATAGCGTCAGTGTCCAGTCCGGCATCTGCCGCGTAATCGAGCAATGCTTTGTCTTCCAGACCGTTCTTCTTATCGAAAAGCAGATGTTCGTAATGCCAGTAGCGATTCTGTTTGGCCGCACAACGTCCATAGCGTGCAGCCCGGCAGGCGTTCTGGTGGAACGGCTGATTCACCAGCGGATTGCAGTTGCTGTCGAGCGGGTAGTCGCGATGCATGAAATGGATTTTATCCGGGTACTTTTCGAGAACTTTCATCATCGAAACGTGCGCACGGGCGCAGAACGGGCATTCGTAATCGGTGAATTCTTCGATCTTTATCGGCGCATCCTGCGGCCCCAGCGTCAGCCCGTCGAAGTGCATGCTGGACGCCCCGATTTTTATGGACGAAGTCCTGTTGCCCATGTCGTCGGTGGGCCAAACAAAAAGCTGAATGATTCCGGCTGAGAAAACAAGAATTATCAGAATTCTGAATATCTTGAATTTTTTCAGGTAATCCAGCATCAACAGCGGACCGTCAACAAACAGCGGACGGAATTTGAAGCGGTGATAGATCGCAATGGAAATCGTGATGAGAAAAGTAACCAGATAAACGAACATGCAGACGATGCATACGGACTTAATCAGAAACGCAGCAATAAGTCCCAGGACAATACAGAATGGAATTCCAACCAGCCCGGCGTAAAACAGCACCGAGTCCCAGGCCGGAAAGCGAAAGCGCCGGCTTACGGCGAAAAGCACACCCAGCGCCAGCAGGAAAAAATACTCGAAACCGAGTATCGAGTTGGGCACTCCGATTATGTGAGAAAATGAGCTGTTGGCGACGGTGATACAGTTGACATATTCGTTGATGTTGCAGAAGGTGTCGCCGTCAGTCAGCAATCCGTATATGGAGGCGTAATAAAGCCAGGTAAGATAGATGGAAGCCCCGATGCCGCTTACCAGCAGCAACCAGATATAAACCGTAAATACCGTCCCCGGTGTTTTATGTTCCGCAATGGAAATCTTGTCTGTCATTTACAGAACCTCAAATCGGTCAAGGGAAAACCATTATTCCCTTAACCGTTCAAAATGCAAATTTATTCCAGCGGATATGTTACGGTTTCGAAGTCGTCATGTATCCGTCTTTTACCCAGACTTCCGTGTCGGATGTGATGAAATTGCCGGTCGGGTTGCCGAACGGATTGTGCCAGTCCGCATCCTGCTGATTGGCTGCGCCGTTGTTGAACACAAAAACAAGGTCGTAACTGGGAGCAAGATCAACTTGAATCCGCCACCACAGATCGTCGTTTTCGAATGTCATGGCGGTTCCAGGATAGGCTGTCCAGGCCGTACCGCCGTCATAGCTGTAATAAATGTAAGCGCTTTCCCAGCCCGAATACAGGTGAACAGTATAAGTTTTGTCGCCAGTGTCGCCGTCGGGAGTGTCGTCGCCGTCGGGCGTATCGTCGCCGTCGGGCGTGTCATCGCCATCGGGAGTGTCGTCGCCGTCGGGCATGTCGTCGCCATCGGGCGTGTCGTCCCCGTCGGGTGTATCGTCGCCATCGGGCGTATCGTCGCCGTCAGATTCGGAGTTGTCGGCAGCTTCGCGGGAAGGATATACCAGATTGTTCTTTATCCAGACTTCGTCGGCGGTGGTGATGAAATTATTGTTACCGTCGGCGGGTTTGTACCAAACGGCATCTTCCTGAACGCTGTTGCCGTCGTTGAAAACAAAATGCAGCTGGCCTGTGGAGCCTCGATCGACTTCAAGCATGAACCAGTCGCCGTCTTCGACGGTCATGGCGTCGCCGGGGTAGGCGACCCAGTTAGTGCCGCCGTCCGTGCTGTAATATATGTAAGGCTGCTCCCAGTCGATCCAGAAGTGCACAACAGTCCTGTTTTCGATGGCGTCATATTCGAAATCGCCGTCTTCGCCGCCCTGGTCGCCGTCTGGAAGCATATCGCCGTCAGAGGATTGGTCGCCATCGACGTTCGATTTGTCGCCGTCGGAGTCGATGTTTTCATCGTCATCCCCGGCACCGCAGGACGCCGCAAGAAGCAGCATTAACAAAGCCATCAACAATACTGAAAGATTACGGAGCTTCATTTTCACCCCCTTGGGAAACGGTTAATCCGGCAGGCATTCGCCGTCTTCTTCATGGTAGTTGTCGGCGCATTCGTCGCAGTGCGTGCCTTTATATCCGCTGTCGCAGCGGCAGACCGCCGCGCCGTCTTCAACCTTGCATATTCCATAAAAACATTCAAAATCCGAACACGGCGTAATAAGTACGCATTTCAGTCCGTCCGGCTCGTAGCCGTCCGCGCAGGTCTGACAGTATTTGCCGTCATAGCCTTCATTGCAGACGCATTGGCCGATTCCGTTGCTGGTGACGCATTTTCCGTAAACACATGGATCGTTTGAGCAATCTACACCACCGCCGTTTAGGTCACCGTACCCGGCATAGCCACCGTTATCGCCGTCGGGATCATTGCCGGCGTCCCACAGTTCTTCATCAACGCTGTCGTAATCGCCGTCGGATTCTTCGTCATCGTCGCCACCGCCCCCACACGAAACGCAGACCGCAAGCATCAGAGAAAAAACAGTTCCGATAAACAAAACAGCATATTTTTTCATCGACATGGACCAGCTCCAATCATTACGGACAGGCCGCAGAAACCAGCACCGCGCCGCTCAATGGCGACAGCGTAATGGTAAACGTTCCGCCATCCATTTCAAGTGGATTATTCCAGATGTCGAAATATTCCACATTATCCGAAGATTTTAACTTTTCCGGCAGCGCGAAGGAAATTCTTTTTGCTTTTACGGAGCGGTTTAACACAATGAGCGCCGGATTTTCATCTCCGTATCGTCTTCCGTATACCAGAACGTCTTTTTCTGCTGTGATCCCAATCCGCTCTCCGCGCCTCAGCGAACGATTGCAACTGCATGCTCTTCCCAGTATGCGCACTTTCTCCAGCAATTCTGATTCCTGGACGTTCAGCTCCTCTCCGAAGCGCATCGGGCGGCGATTGTCCGGGTCGCCGGCTCCCGGCATACCGAATTCGTCGCCGTAATAAATTATCGGCGCACCCGGCTGAGTCAGCATCAGCGTCAGCGCCAGAAGCTGACGTTTGTATGCGTCAGGGTTTTCGGGCTGCGGCGGGGGATTCTTCCACAGATCGGAGGTGCTGTCGCCGGAAGCGACTGTAATAAAGCGTTCGACATCATGGTTGCCGATGATGGGCGCCATAACCGCCCCGGAGCCGTTCCACGCCGCCTGACCCTCGGCGATTATGTTTTCAATGTCTTCGAACGATCCTTTGCCGCGCGCAATAACTTCCCGCAGCGTCCACATCAGCGGAAAATCGAACTGCCCCGAAAGCCCCTGCGGTCCCAGATACCAGCGAATCTGTCCGTATCCTCCCACTCCCGTATAAGTTTCTCCCAGCAGATAAGTGTGTGTCGGACCTTTATCAAGACGCTTGCGAATCTGCCTGCGCAGGTGACGCGCCGCCAGACGCGGCATCATGGGTATGGCGTCCAGTCGCAGACCATCCAGATTGAAACGCTCCAACCACCAGAAAGTGTCGTCAACGATCTGATGCATCACTGCACGGTTTTTCCATTGCAGATCGGGCAGATATTCGGTGAACCAGCAATGGTCGATGGCATCCGCCCACGAGCAGTGCGGCGCTCCGCAGACACAGGAACCGTCTGGATGATTGAACCAGTTTTCGTCTTTATGATTGCGCCAGTACGGATGCAGCAGATGGACATGATTCATTACGATGTCCACAATCACGCGCAGACCGTGTTGGTGCGCGACTGCAACCAGATTATCAAGGGCTGCTTCTCCGCCGAATTTCTCCTCCACCGCACGAGCCGCCACCGGCCAGTAGCCATGATAAGATTCGTAAAGGCGCCCGTCAAAACCGGTCCAGTAGTCGTCGGGGTTGTCGTACATGGGCGATATCCAGAGTGCGTTGACGCCCAGCTTCTCGAAATAGCCCTCTTCGATGGCTTCGACGATTCCGTCAAGATCGCCGCCGTAACGATAGCTTATGGGCACGTCGTCAGCCAATGCACCGCCGCCGCGCCGGAAACGGTCAACGACGATCTGATAAATCTGTGCATCTTCCCAGGTGAACTCTTCGTCTTCATTCCAGACCGGAAAACGCAGCGTTTCCGCCGCCCGGCCTTCATCGTCGGAAGCGCTGACACTGATGAAATGCTTTCCTGCGGGAATTGCGCCGCTGATTTCAATCAGCCCCGGATCAGCCTTAACCGAGACATCAAGAGCTCCGCCATTATCGACAAAGGCTTTGACTGTTGTGGAATCGAGAGTCGCTCCGCTCGAACCCTTAAGAAAACTCAGCCCGGCACTGAACTCTCCGTTTTCGATGCCCGAAGAATCCACGCGCAGAGCGGGCGCGGAACAGTCTTCTACATATACATACGAGCGCTCGACATCGCTGTCGTCGAAAGCCGTCAGAGGATTCGACGAGTCGAAGGCGCTTTTTCCGTCAACGTAAATGGAGTAGAGATATTCTCCCGGATCAAGATCGAGTTCTATTCTGTACGCGCCGTGGTCCGCAAGCCGCATGGCATACTGCGAAACCTGCCAATCGTTGAAGTCTCCGGCGATGAAAACTTTTTCCGGCGTCGCATCTCCGGGGTCGTATGCAGCTTTAAGACGACAATCCCGTGCATACGGGTCATGCGTACCGCCGTCATCAGTACAGGCCGTAAGCTGAAGCATAAAAAAGACCAGAAGTGGGAGCAGGCGCGCGCCTCGCGGCATTGGCTTATCTCCACTCTCCGCAGTGCGGCCCGTCCGGAACATCTTCGCCGCGTTTCTTCAGCGCGATGATGTAACCGCCCGAACCGAAACCAACCATCGGCGCTTCGCCTTCGTAATCCGCGTTGGACGGGTGATGCAGTTCCGCAATCATGCCCTGATTGTTCATGGCCTGAGCGGTAATCCAGGCCAGCAGATTGTCCGCCTCTGCGGTATCGCCGGACATACGGGCGGCTATGGCGGAACGCAG
>JAKQSH010000423.1 GCA_029570245.1 Deltaproteobacteria bacterium
GGGCTGGACCCGGACGATGTCGATCTGCTCCTGTTCGCCACCAGTACTCCAGATTATAAAATTCCCAAATCGGCACCGGTTGTGGCGCTGAAGGCCGGACTTTACGGCATTCCAAGTTACGATTTCGGGAAAGACTGCACCGGCTTTGTTGAAGCACTGGAGGCCGCATCGTACTACATCAAGGCCGGGCGCTATCGCAATATAGTTGTTGCCGCTGCCGATCACTGTTCATCATTTATAGACTACACCAACAAAGGCACCGCCGTTATTTTCGGGGATGGCGCAGGTGCTGTTGTGTTGAGCGCCACAGAAGAGCCGCGACGCGGATTTCTGCGCGCGGTGGCTGGATCGCAGGGCGAGGGCTTCAACAAGCTTTATATTCCGGCCGGAGGCGATGCCATGCCGTTTGGCCCGTTCATAGAACAGGGACTGGACAAACTGCAGATGGATGGACGCGCCGTTTTCGGTTACGCAGCTCAGGTTTTCGCCGTGGGAGTAGAGAAAGTTCTTTCCGAAGAACGCCTGGTTCCGGGCGATCTTGATCTGCTGGTTCCGCATCAGTCCAACAGGCGCATTATTGAAGACGCAATCAGGGCTCTTGATATTCCTCTTGCGAAAGTTGTAATCGACATAGAAAAAATGGGAAATACCGCTTCGGCAACGATCCCGATAGCTCTTCATCATGCAGTGCAGGATGGTCGCCTGAAAAACTCAGACCTCGTCTGCCTGATTGGTTACGGGGCCGGACTGTCGTGGATTGCCGCATTGTTACGCTGGTAAACAGTTTCAGCAATTTTTATAAAAGTCATTCTAATTCAGCGTGTTGGGCTTTTGCTGCGTTCAGCTCGGATGTTTTTTCGATAATTCCGGCGCTTTTCTTTGACAGTTGTTGATATTCGTATCTATAATTCATCAGTCGAAAATTTTTGTTTTTTTCAACGTACACTTCGACCGGGGGGGAAGTGAATAAAGGTCTGTAGCTTTTTGAACAGGAGTTGAATTATGACAGCGAAACAGCAGGACGAAAAAAATGTAGTAAAAGAAACCGCAGTTGCGGCTGCTCCCGAACTGAGAAAATACCGGGCCATTGGCCAGAAACGCGTCGGAATGCTTTTCAGCGGCGGTCCCGCTCCGGCGGCCAACGCTGTTATTTCGACCGCTGCCATTCAATTCCTGAATGCGCACTATGATGTTATCGGTTTTTATAAGGGTTACGAATTTCTTGAGAAATTCGAGCGTGAAACGCCGCGCGCCTTCAAGAGCGACAAGCATTTCCGTTCGTTGACGCTCGAAGATGTCACTCGTATCCGTCAGATGGGCGGCAGTGTTCTTAAAACTGCCCGCGCAAATCCGAGCAAGGTTGATGGTAAGGAAATTAAAAGCATTGAAGACCTTTCCGATCCGGCTAAAACCGTCAAACTTAACAAAGTGCTGGACGCTTTCGAATATCTGGGCATGGGAGCCATGATCTCAATCGGCGGTGACGATACTCTTAAAACCGCATATTATCTGCACAAACTCGGTGTCCCCATTGTCCATGTTCCCAAAACCATCGACAACGACTATTTCGGCATTCCATGGACTTTCGGTTATTTCTCAGCCATAGAGCGCGCCCGTCAGGACATCAAGGTATACAATGTCGAGGCCAACACCACCGAATGTTATTTCATTCTTGAGCTTATGGGGCGTAAAGCCGGATGGTATACGCTGGGCGCCGGCATCGCCGGAGAAGCCATTCGCATGATCGGCCCTGAAGAAGTCGGTGATCCGCTTGATATCGACGCTCTGACCGCCGAGCTTACCGATCTGCTTGTGCGTCGCGAAGATATCGGCAAACCCTACGGCGTAATTCTTATTTCAGAAGGTCTGGGCGACAAGTTGCCGAAAGAAGTGAAGGCCAATACCACCGTGGACGAGCACGGCAATGTTCGTCTTTCTGAACTCAAGGTTGGTGAAATTATCAGCAAGGCGCTTGAGCAGAGCTATAAAAAGCGCACCGGCAGGAGCATCCGCATAAAAACCGAAAACATCGGCTACACCACCCGT
>JAKQSH010000429.1 GCA_029570245.1 Deltaproteobacteria bacterium
TCCCCGGATGGCTGGTGCGGCTGATCGAATACTCGCTCGGTCCCATAATGAACAACCTCAGTCGCCAGATCATGTAGCAGGGAGGATATCGTGGATAGCGGACAGTTGCTTGTTATTGCCAACGACCTGCTTATTATAGCGCTGGCTTTCGCCGTGCTTGGACTTGACCTTTTTCTGCCATGCGACCGCAAGCACCTTTCGGGGTATCTGGCGCTGGGCGGAACGGTCGTGCTTTTTCTGCTGTTCCTGTTTGTGTTCAACAAACCGGGAGTGGCTTTCGGCGGCGTCTACAATCAGGACAAAGTCGCCATCTGGTTCAAGGCGCTGTTTTATATCTCAACCATAATAACGCTGCTGGTTTCGCTCGACATGGTGCATAACCGCGCCGCATTCAAGCGTACCTGCAACCGTTTCCAGGCCGAATATCACGGGCTGCTGCTTTTCGTTCTGGCCGGTATGAATATGCTGGTGTGTGCGAACGAGGCAGTTTTTCTTTATGTCGCCCTCGAACTCTGCACCATCCCGCTGTACATAATGGTTGCTTACCATCGCGGTGACGCTAAGAGCGCCGAAGCCGGGCTTAAATACGTAATCATAGGCGCCTTGTCTTCCGGCTTCCTGCTTTACGGTTTCAGTCTTATTTTCGGCATGACGGCTTCTACCATGCTGCATGACTGGGCGCGTCTCTTAACGTGGCAGCCATTGACCATTGCCGCTGTGGTGTGCATTATCGCCGGTCTGGGATTCAAAATAACACTGGTGCCTTTCCATGTCTGGGCCGCCGACGTTTATGAAGGCGCACCCACTCCTGTTACGGCTTTTCTGTCGGTAGGCTCCAAGGCCGCCGGTCTGGCCGTGTTTCTCAAAATATTCTATGTGGCGCTCGGTCCGCTGGCCTCTGAGTGGAATTTCATTGTCGCAATTCTCTCCGCAATCACAATGACTTTCGGAAACACTGTCGCCATTTGGCAGACCAACGTCAAGCGCATGCTGGCCTATTCTTCCATCGCGCAGGCGGGATATATAATGGCCGCTTTTGTGGCCGTGTCGCAACTTGGTCTGGCGTCCATTGTCTTCTATATTCTCATTTACATCGTAACCAACATGGCCGCCTTCGCAGTTGTGATTGTTTTCTACAACCACACCGGCAAAGAGGAAATCAAAGATTTTCACGGCCTTTCCATCAGCAACCCGTCTCTGGCGCTTATTATGATGCTGGCGCTGTTCTCGCTGGGCGGCATTCCGCCTCTGGCCGGATTTCTCGGCAAATTCTACCTGTTCTCGGCTGCCGCCGAATACGGTTTCTACTGGCTGGTTTTCATCGGCGCGGTGAATTCTACCATTTCGCTGTATTATTATCTCATGCTGGTGCGCGCCATGTACATCAACCCCGCCGAAAAAATGCCTGAAAAATTCAACGTTTCTCCGTTGCTTACCACTGCGTTGCTTATCTGCACGGTCGGTATGCTCATGTTCGGGCTGGTTCCACAGTTTTTCGAGAACATTTTCGGCGCGGCGAAAATATGGTTCTAACGGAAATCTTCTGCTGATTTCAAAGGCGGGCGCGTTTGCCCGCCTTTTTCCTTTTTGCGGAGCATTTATCTTGCCGTGACATCCTGCAGCCGTTAAGCTTTGAAAAACGGCATTCGTCGCGACCTTTTAATGCGAGGAGCGCAGATGGACGAGAACTTCGATTTTGAAATCATTCCAGAAAAGCCCGGCATGCATAAACTGCGTCTTGCACTTGCCGCAGCGGTTTTCGGCCTGACGGCGTTTCTGGTTTTTTATTCCATTTATCTTTCAGCCCAGAGCGTAAAATATTACGTAAGCATCGACGGTTCAGGTGTTGTGCAGAAGGGGCAAGCGCCAGCCTTGCGCTTTTCGGCCATCGGCATGCTTGAACAGATGCCGCTGTCTCATCTGGCCGTGCGTGTCGATCTCGAAAAAGAAGACGGCGGCAGACTCAATCTGTTCAAACAGTATTCCAATGGTGAGCCGTATATCTGGTGGGTGGGCGATCTGCCGTCTGAAATGGGAGTCGGAGAGCATCGACTTAAGCTGCGCGTGTCCACAATTTACGGCCCCGAAGACAACGAATTCAGCCTGACTGTCAGCGAAGAAGCGCAGCCTTCAATTGTTCAACTGGCCGAGCTTGAAGAAGCTTACCTGAAACGTTCAAAACCGCTTGAAATTCCCACGCCCGAAGGAACGCTGTTGTTGCGCATGATTCCCAACAACGGCAGATATGTACCCAGCCTTCTTAACGAAGTACTGGTTTCCTTTGAATACCGTGATTCTCCTGCCGCTCCGGTGGCGGGATTTAAGTTCGGCGTAAGGCTCGGAAACGACCTGCTGGCCGAACTTGTGACCGACGAAGCCGGGCTGGCGCGTTTTTCATATTATCCCAGCGGGCTGACTTCGCACAAACTCAATATAAGCACCGTTTTATCGGACAATTCGACATTTGAAGGCGAATACGAGATGTTCCCGTGGGGAGCGCAGATTGTCGCCGACGTAAAACAGCATTTCATCGAAGCCGGACAGCCGTTGCAGTTCGGCATGACGACGCTGCGTCCCGGAAAATGGCTGGTGGATGTTTACAGAAAAGGCAATCTGCTCATGCACAGCGCAATCGAAAGCGATGGCGCCAGAAAGCCGGTTTCGCTGAAGCTTCCATCCGGGGCCGATGGCCTGCTTTATGTGCAGATCGCCGCCGACAGCGACAATCCGACGCATGCTTTCGAAGCTTTCTTTGTTTATGTCTGCGGCAGAAACGAAACTGCGCTTCTGTCTGCGCTGGAAAAAGCACTGCGCAGTGAAGCCGCTTTTTACGGGCCGGAAATCATCGACATTGAGATGCTCGACGACTGGAGCAGGCGTCGGGCCTCTGTGGCGGAGTCTGAAACTCTGCGCGAAGAGCTTGCGGCCAGGCTGCTTTCGGATTTGCCGAAGCGCTATATTGTATTGCCTGACCTGATGGATACGCGGGAAAGCAAAGTCGCCGGATTCGAAGAAAACAACACTTTCAAGCGCCGACTGGCATTGTTCATTCTGGCTCTGTGCGGTCTGTCAGTTGTGTTTTATCTCGGAAACAGAATCCGTCAGGAATTACGCAATTCGAAGCGGCGCGGTTTCGGCATGGACTTCAGACCGAATCAGGCTTTGCAGCTTGCAATAGCGCTGATCGTGGTGAGCGTTACCTACATTGCGCTTCTTTACATACTGTCTTCTCTCAACTGGCATCTCGGAATCTGAAACAGTTCGACAGGCTTAATTTTTCGGCAGGCGTTTCAATCCGTTGACTGCGGCTTTGTTGTCGGGGTTTTTCGCAAGAACATTTCTGTAAACTTCAGCGGCCAGTTCATATCTGTTCAGTTCGTAGTAGGCATTGGCCAGCATCATCAGCGCCGGCGGGTTATGTTCGATGCTTTCGGACGTTTTGAACCATGTGACCGCTTTGACCGGGTTGAAACGCATCATTTCGATTATGCCCAGGTAATAATAAATTTGAGCGTCTTTCTGCTTTTCCAGTCCGTATTTCAATATCGTCTCTTCGGATTTATCCGGCTGCTGCATCATAAGCTGCAACGCTGCGCAGTCTTTTGCGTCCTGGTCATCGTGTTTCAGTTCTGCAAGGCGGCAGCGTAATTCTGTCGCTTTTTTTATTATGCGCGCCTTGTTCGCCGATAACGCCAGTTCATTAAGATATGCCTGACCGACACCCGGATTTGCCGTCAGTCTCTGCCAGTTGCGCCATTCGCCTTTCAACAGTGGCGGCATGGTTTTTGAAATATCCTGCGGTATGAACGTAAGCGTGCAGAAGAAAATCGTGCCGGCGCTTATTGCCAGGACAGGAACGGCTATGCGTATCGGCTTCGGCAGATATGCAAGGATCATTGCGAGCAGCGCCGCCAGAAGCAGCATGGCGCGTCCGCCATTGGATGCCGGCATCGAATTCTCAATCGAAGTGCCTGACACTCCCGCATCGCCGCCTATATAGCGCAAAGTTTTTTCTGCGATATCGACAAAGTTTATATGCTCGTTGTCCGGCATATGAGCGATGAACACACCCATCAACAACAGACCCCAGGCTGTGCAGACAAACAGCGCCAGCGCAGAATTTACGCGCAGTAAAGGATTTTCGAAAGTTTCGATGCGCCGCAGGAAAAGAGCCAGACCTGTTACGAACAGCGGTGTGCAGGCCGTCATCTGGCGTGCGCCGAACGAGAAATCGTCATAGGGGCGAAAAATCGAATTGACGATTACAAAGGCCAGACAGACGGCGCTCAGCAGCAGCGCATAGAGCCGCTGACGCTTATACAGCAGCGCGAATCCGACAAATGAAAATATCAGCAGCGGCGACCAGATGAACATTCCGTGATGGCTTGAAAACAAAGCCTGCACCGGACTGAAGCCGGTCCGGCCCTGCCAGACAAGCAGTTCGCCGAGCGGCAGTGGAGCGCCGTAGATGAGCTGCCATACGAACATCTGAGGCATGAATCCCAGCAGCAGCGCTGCGGCAAAAGCGATGCAGCTGTCTGCCGTCCAGCGGCGGTTGAGCCACCATGCCAGAGGCAGCAGGGCCAGCATGAAAATGCAGCGCAGCGATGTCGAAAGCATCAGGCCGCCGACCAGTCCGGCGAAAATGATATGGCGTAAATTTTTGTGTTCTGCAAGCAATCTGTCGATGAAAAGCGCCGCCAGAAATGCGCCGGCGGTGTGTTGATAAAGCGATCCGACCGATGAGTAATAAAGCAGCGGAGTTCCTGCTGCAATAAGCATTGCCGCCCATAGTGCCGTTCTTTTGCTTGCGAAACAGGCGGCGATGCGCGCCGAAAGCAGTATGGCTGCCGCACCGTAAACGGCTCCGCCCAGTCCTGCCGCCTGTCTGAACATTGTGTTCAGCCCGTCGTAAGGCAGAGGATTGAGAGAATTGAAGTTGTGTACGTATGTCCCGATAAAACCCAGCAGGTAAAACGGCAGTTGCAATATTGCAGTTCCGACCCCAAGCGGGTTGACGCAATAGCCGGTTTCGGTTGAATAGGATTGGAACGGATTCTGATCGAGAAATTTATATTCGTTGCCGAAGTACAGGTCGAAATCGAAAAGCGCCGAACGCAGCCAGGCCAGACCGGCCAGCGCATCCGGCTTATGAATTTCGGCGCAGGAAAGCACGCTCCACAGCAGCACCAGCAGCAGTGCGAACATCGCCAGGGCAATTTCCCGGCGCATCAATTCGGACAACCAAGATTCCGATTTCATGGCGATCCTATGCCAGAACAAAACATTAATGTCTGATTGTAAACGGAAATCGAAGGAAGAAAAGAAAAATGGTGCCGGAGGTGGGACTTGAACCCACACACACGCAAGGTATACCAGATTTTGAGTCTAGCGCGTCTGCCATTCCGCCACTCCGGCACATTTTCAAAGAAAATCGACAGGTGAATTTTGTAACATCCGCCCATGTGCAAGTCAAGTAATATAAGCTGTTTTCAGAAGCCGGAGCTGAATTTTACCAGAGGCATTTCAGATTTGTAGAGACAAAGTCTGCTGTGAAGCGGGTAGTTTTTCCTGTAAGCAGAAGAAAGTCCGTCATTCCCGTTTGTGCGGCAGGAATGACGGACAACATAACGTGGTGTTTTGTGTTGAGGCGGATTGTCAGTACGGCGAAAATTCGTTTTCCGACCAGTAGTCTTCCTTAAGGTCTTCCTGTTGGCGCAACAGAGCCTGATAATGACCTTTTTCCCACTCGGAAAGGCGCATAAAGAATTTCGAAACCTGCTCGTCTCCGGCTTTTTCGGCCTGCGTGCGATAGAATTCCATGGCCGAAAGCTCAAGCTGAATGCCCACCGACAGTGATGTCATTTCGTAATGGGCCTGATGGATGCGTTCTTTGAGTTTTGCAGAGAAAATCGGCGATGAGCCTGAAAGATCGAACTGCGGTTCAGGCAATGTCGCGTCACTGGCGCTGCCGTTTTCCAGTATGGATTTGTACTGGTTTTTCAGATATTTAGCATGATCGAGTTCTTCTGCCGCCAGTGCCATGAAAATTTCACGGCCTTTTTCGTCTTTGGTGTTGTCGGCTGACATGCGGTAAAAGTTGTGGCCTTCGTATTCGGCCATGATGGCTTTTTTTATGGCGTCCAGCACGGAGTCGCGGTTCATTTTCACCTCGCTGATTTTTCAGTATTAGCAATAAAAGGGCTTTTATGTTTTCTTCTTTAAATCTATGACATGAACACTATGCAGTCAACCCGCCGTTCGCTGATTTGTGAAAACATTTTCCTGTTTTATATTCCGCCCGGATAGACGATATCGGCTGCGTTCACCACAGTTACTGTGCCGCCGACGGGGTCACATTCCAGCAGATGATGCTGCAGAGTACCGACTTCGACACCGCGTCCCAGCGCGGCTGTTTCGTAGAATATGACGCCGTTCCACTCAATGCGGGCGAATACGTGTCCATGCCCGCCGAACACGGCCTTGACGTTGTTTTTATGAGCCTCTATTACTCCCAGAATGGCGTTAGGCGTCTCTTTCTGCATTTCAGCCACCGGGTCTATCATCTGATGCCAGAAAAGCAGTGACGGCAGGCCGTCTGAAAGCAATCCGTCGAGCCACTCCAGCTGTTCACTGCCGAAGCAGGCCATGTCGTTTGTGTCGTGGTCGATTGCGGCGTCGGAACCGAAAAGCATGACAAAGCGGAATCCGTTGTGATCGAAATAATAATAGGGTCCGGGATAGAGGTCGCTGCCCTCGAAGGCTTTGCTCCACATCGAAAGAGGAAGCTCGTTGCCGCCGTACATGTCGAGGAAACGGTTGTCGTGATTGCCGAGCACGAAACGGAAAGGCACGGTGTAGTTGTCTTCGATAAGTTTGCGGAATGTCGTCAGAATCGCCGGAGGGTCTTCGCATGTTACATCCGGCATGCAGAGCATGTCTTCCACGTTGTCGCCGGTGCTGATCACATAAGCCGGTTTCGGGTCGAGTCCGTCAACATACTGACCGAAGGCAATGAAGTTCTGATTGGGCATCTTGTCCATATTAGGAACAATATGCGTGTCGCTTATT
>JAKQSH010000432.1 GCA_029570245.1 Deltaproteobacteria bacterium
CTTAACCGCTCCGGCGCAACAATAAAAAACCTGAAAACCCGCTCCTGCATCGCTTTCGAGGACAACATCGAACACTGTGTGGACAATCTGCAGGGCGAAGACCTTGAACCGGAGAAAACGGTTTTCTGGTCGCTCGACATGGGCCAGATGAAGTCACCCGACGTGCGAGCCTGGTACGAGGCGACTTCTGAGGATAAAAAGCGCGTCATGGCATATCAGCAATATCCCAATAATCTTCATAAAGCCTGGGCTGCGCTTCTGCGCAATCGTGGTGAACTGTTTCAGAGCTGGGACGGGCGCGGAGAAAATCCGCAGCGCATGATAAAATCCAGATGGATCGCATCGGAAAAATTCAAGTCTCTGGACGCCGCAGGCCGCAAAGCCGGAGCGGCGGAACTGTACGGACGCATTCATAAAACGCTCGAAGCTTTCCTCGATGCAGAGCGGCTGAAGAAGGAAATGAACGTCGCAGTGGTAGATAACGAAGAAAGACTTCTTTTAAATTACGCCCCCGAAGCTGTAAACTGAAGGTCGTTATTGTGAACAGGATTCCGCCACGGAAGTATTATGAACATCAGACTTGTAATTACCGATGAAGAAGGCCGCCGCAACAGCGTGCCGTTTCTGCGCGAAGAAATAAGCCTAGGTCGCGGCGAAGGCAATACAATCCGCCTGCAGGAACGCAACGTCTCGCGCAGGCATGCTCTGCTTACCCGCGACGGCGACGAAATATATGTGGAAGACCTCGATTCATACAACGGTGTCATCCTTAATGGAAACCGTATTGCGCGCCGCACGCATTTTTTTCCCGGTGATATTCTTATTATCGGAGACTTTAGAATCGAACTGGAAGTCCGAGAAGACGAAGCGCTCGAACGAGTCGAAATCAATCAAGAAAGCCTTCTGGAAGCCAGACACGTAATTGAAGAGCGTTGCGGCGATACACGCACCGATATTGTCCGCATGACGGACGATGCGGCAGATGATGAAGAAGTCAGGCCTGAACCTGGGACGGAGAAGGTCACAGCAAAGAGTGCGCCGGAAGCAAAAACAGAACCGCAGCAGCCACAGCAAGCATTTGAAAGTCCCGTGCCGCCTGCGCCAGCAAAGCGGGAAATTACGCCACACCCCAGGGCGGCGCATCCGGCTGTACAGAAAAGCGCTGCAGGCACAGCAAAAACTCGCGAGGCAGCGACGAAAACCACAGCAACGGCAACCTCGCCCGATACAACGCCGTCTGCGGCGAAAATCGAACCAGGACGCCAGACGCCGACAAGAACAGCGGCATCCTATGCAGTAGTTGAAGCTTCAGCGCCGCAATCCGGAAGCGATGAGGAAGAGTACGCAGTCAGAAGAGGCGGAATCGTGCGGGTGACGGCAGGAATCTTCGCGGCGGCGACAATATTTGTTGCCGTATATTTGCTGATTAACGGAGAAAGCGACAGGAAAACTAATGGAACGGCGATTGAACCGCTGAAGCCAATAGAAGTTCAACAGAAACAGGTCAATTTAGACGATCTGCTGCCGCCGGAAAAAGAGACTGCCCAGAAAGAAAAAGGCGAAGCTCAAAACCCGGAAACCGCTGCTGCACTTGAAGAAGCCCGAACGCTCATGGCGGCCATGCGCTGGCGGGAGGCCGAGAAAACACTGAGCAGCGTTCTTGAGAACGCACCGGACAATAAAGAAGCTTCAAGCTTGCGCATGAAAGCGCAGGCCGAATACGAGAACAGCCGCAACTACTCCGAAGGAATGAAATACTTCGGTAAAAAAAACTACCTCATGGCTTACATGACCCTGGGACAGATAAGCGAAAGCAGTCTGTATCTCGAGAAATCCGCCAGACATCGCGAACTGGCAAAAACCAGACTGCTTAACGAATACGTTCAAAGCGGCTGGAAAGAATTCAGAAATAAAAAATACAAAGAAGCAATGAGCGCAGCACAGAACGCCCTCAAAGTCGATCCTGCCTGGACGGACGCACTGGAATTGAAGGAACAGTGCGAAGATGCGCTGGAAAAGATACAACCGGCGAAACAGGATGACCCATACAACGCCAAGCAGCATTATCAGATAGGCGCAGGTTATTTTCAGCGCAAGGACTATAAGGAAGCCATAAATCATTTTCTTACGGCGACACGCCTGGACCCCGAATATGCACTGGCCTACCGCGCCATGGGTTCTTCATACGCACTCATCGGAGACATGGACAAGGCCATGCTGGCTTATCGTAAATATGTGAAACTGGCGCCGGATTCGCCGGAAGCGGCAGATGTGAAGAAAATAATCGAAGATTATCAGAAGAAAGACAGGCAATGAACTTCGGCAATCCGACATCTTCGGAAGACCGTCTTGAATTCGCCCGCACGCTGTCGATTGCAGCCGGGCGCATGGCGCTTGAATTCTTCCGCACACCGATCAGACGCAGCCTGAAAGAAGACTCAAGCCCGGTTACTGAAGCCGATACCGCAGTTCAGAAATTCATCTTTGACGAAATTCGAGCAGCCTTTCCAGACCACGGACTCCTGGGCGAAGAGCTGCAGAGCGAGCAAAGCGACAACGGCAGCGAATTCGTCTGGATAGTCGATCCCATAGACGGAACTGCGATATTCACCCACGGACTGCCCGGCTGGGGTGTATCGCTGGCCTGCTTCCGCAACGGGCGTCCAGAAATAGGATGCTTTTACCTGCCGGTTACAGACGAGCTCTACAGCGCCGCAGTTTCTTCGGCAGCATGCTGGACTTTGAACGCGTCCGATCCGCAAAAAGCCGAAAGGCGAGAAATAAGCGTCAAGAATAACAACGAAGAGCGTGATCTGCACATACTTTTCCCCAGCGAATTCCACCGCATTTTCGCCAGTCGTCTGCCAGGCAAACAACGCTCGCTGGGTTCGACCGCGCATCATTTCTGCCTTGTGGCTCGCGGAGTCGCCAACGCCGCTCTGGTGCAGCCCTATTTGTGGGACATCGCCGCCGCCGCACTGATTCTCGAATGTGCCGGAGGCTGTGTCCTGGAATGGGAAAACGGAAATGATTTCCACACCAGTTCCGCTACAGGTTTTAAACGCGCGCCCATAGTAGCGGCGCTCAATCACAGCGATACGCTTCACATATTAAAGCGTTTCGTTCTGCCCCATGCGGGACAGCAATGAGATTCATTTTTTTAATCCTGATTCTCACATGCGCCGTCCTATTCTCAGCGGAGGGTCGGGCATACACGGAAGAAGAAAAATCAGCCGCAACAACAGAGTGGCCACTGGCCCGCCTTTCGCTTGCGCTCGGCCCCGGCGGCTTCTATTCCAGTTCAAGCAATTCAGCCGCGCTGCTTTTTGAGGCAGACGCATCCTTTCGCATCTACAAACGCCTGCGCCTTGGGTTGATGTTCAACGGCAAGGCTCATCCCTGGAATGACAACACCAGCTTTTTCGGCACATCAGGCGCGCTTGTCGAATGCGATATCTGGCGCGGGCTCTTCGCGGATGTCGCCGCCGGTCCGGCATGGAACCTGCTGAAAAGCGGCTCTTTTCAGGAAAGCGCTTACGGTTGGGGCGTTCTGACGCAATTCGGCTGGCGCTATTCTCCACTGCCGCACTTCACGCTTGAAGCGCGCGCGCATTTCGGACTGCGCGATGTTCGCGGACTTTACCTCGATTATGGTCTGCTGCTGGGGCCGGGGCTGTATTTCTGACGCATCATCCGAGAGGGCGCAATACTATTCAGACGCACCCGGCGTCTCAACAGTAGCCTTCAGGCTCCAGCGAGAAGGATCATCTGCGCTAAGATACTGATCGTAACGGGTATCGCCGTCAAGGTAGCGACGGAAGAAGGCCAGCGAATAGTGCCCCATCACATCGAAAACTTCGTCCTGGGTTGAGAAGCCTTCTCCGCAACCTTCCTGCTTGAGATAATCGTTGATCGGGCCAACCAGATTGCAGATGTTGGAGAAGCTCATGTGTCCGGTGTTTATACAGGTTACAAGAACTTTTTCTTCAACCGCCAGAGCCTGATAAATGGGAATGATTTCGCTGTCCATGGGACAGGTGCCGTCACGGTCGCCGCCCATGATAAGCGTGGGAATTTCGATTTTCGAAAGACCGGTAGCACCGTCGAAGAAGCCGTAGCCGGCCGGAGCGAAAGCTACTGCGGCTTTAATGCGCTCGCAGGGAAAACGTCCGTCTTTTACCACCGAACAATCGACTTCGAGATACTCACAGAAATTCTTGCTCGGATCGGCTTCACACTGAGCGGCGTACTGCTGAAAATGCAGTTCGGCGCCGGAGGCGACCAGAGTCGTAAAACCGCCCAGACTGTGACCGGAAGCACCGATGCGCTCAGGGTCGATCAGGCCTTCGAACATATCGCCGGCGGTGGAATTGCGTTCGACCATAGTTTCGACCATGAAACGCACGTCGTAAGGGCGGTCGTGCACAGACTGCGGCACTTTCTCCTTGCCGTCCTGCTGCCAGTCTCCGGCGGTGTTGCCAACATGGTTGCAGCTGACAAGTACAAAACCGTGAGAGGCCATATATTCCATAAGCGTCCACGACTGCTCTGCCAGACCGCTGTTGCCGTGCGAAAAAGCGATCATTGGATAAGGCGCATCACCCAGATAAGGCGCCGCCGTATCGAAAATGCCGTCACGTTCCCACCAGCCGTCCACCAGAAAATTGTCACCTTCTTCGTCCATTGTCGGGTACCAGACCACGCATGGCAGCTCACGCATGCGACCAGCAACATCCGGGTCTTCGTAGTTTACGGTTATTTTCGTAGCGCCGACATGATATTTCCCGGCTGCGCGCGGATCGTCGAAATAGGGCTCTTCAGACTCTGTATCGCCGTCGGTTTCTTCAAGCTGTTCGCCCTGCTCAGCGGCATCACCGTCGATTTCGACATCGCCGTCGGAGCTTTCGTCCCCGTCAACGGCGCTTTCTTCCGCGTCCGAATCTCCATCGTTTCCGGAGGAGGATTCATCTCCTCCACATGCGGCAAAGAAAAATACGGACGCAGCAATCAACGACAGTAACAATGTTTTCCTATAAAACATGACGAACCTCTCAAACAGGCATTAATGGCGAAAATATTAACACCATCATTGAAGAATGCAAAGCTGGTATTGCAGAATATTGTTTTCGGCAATCAGGGATCAGAAAGCGTAGCCCAGATCGAAAATGAGTCTGCAGGCAAAGCCGTTGGCCGTGTCTTTGCAGTCCGAGCCCGCCGAACAGCTGTTGTCGTCGGCAATCTCAACGCCCCAAGCACCGGCGAATTCAGCATTTACTCAAAACTTGCGCATTTTTTCATTTATTTTCAGTTCTCTATATTCATTATATAAAACACAGGCGAACCAAAGGTTCGCCTGTCAAAATCATCAACAACAGCGGTTCAGCTGAGTTTGTTGCCGTCTGCGGCTACGTTCTCCTGACCATCAGCGGCGGCTTTCTGCTCGCGCAGCTTGTTGAAATACTCATCGTACTTCTTCATAAGTATTTCCATTGTTTCGCCCGCCACAGGCTTGACTTCCTCGCTGATTTCGGAACCTTCGAGGGCTCCCATAGCTTGTTCGTAGCCGCGTTGAGTGGCTCCGCGAACCAGTTCCTCGAATCCGTTAATAGCTTCCTCATCGGAGAGTTCGGGGTTCTGGGCACGGTAGGTGCCGAAGAAACTCGTGGTGAACGAGAAAATTCTGTCCGCCACGGACTCCGGCGACCAGTCCATCTGACCGGCAGTATCAAGGCTCAGACCGAGATTGGCAAGCGACGAGTCGAGCTCACGGGCGATTTCCACGCCCAGATTCTCCTGCACGACTCGCAGCTGGGCTCCCTGACTGATCGTCACTTCGTCGAAGAACGACTTGTCCGTCAGCTTTTCGGGAGTTTTGCTGTCCTTGACCGCCAGGTCCTGATCAACTTTGTTGCTGACCAGATACGTTTGCGCGCTGAAGCTGGTAACTTTCATGTTTACCTCCCTGTAGTCAATGGTTCATCCTTGAACCTCAAGGCGGTGTAGGCGCACACACCACCATTTTGATTTTACTGTAATTTTTCAATAAAAGTCAAAAAAATATTCACAGGGCGGAATTTGTGTCCATATTTTCGAACTGCCGCTGCGGAGGGAAATGCACATTTCACAGAACACTCGAATTTCTCGGCGCTTTTCAGAAACGTTCAGCGACGGGCATTTTTTCCGGCCAGAAAGCAGGATACGGCATTGCAGGTCTGCTTTTCGGTCAGTTCAAGAACGCTCCGCATGGCATCCGAAAGACTCATCGGGCCATCGCAGATGGAAAAAACCGCCGTAAAAACGTCATTGAGATTTTCGATTCCGGAACCCAGAGAACCTGCAAGAGCCAGTACCGGAACATTGTGGAGTTTCGCCCGTCCGGCCACCGCATGACAGGTTTTGCCGCCGGCGGTCTGTGAGTCGATGCGCCCTTCACCGGTAATAAGCAGGTCGGCTCCGGCCAGTCTATCGTTGAAACAGCATGCATCCATAAGCAGTTCCGCACCACGCTCTGTTCCGGCATCAAAAAACGCTTTCACACCAAAACCCGCGCCTCCGGCTGCTCCGGCTCCCGGAAAATCTTTTGCAGCATGCGGCAACAATTCGGACAGATGCGCCAGACCGTTTTCAAGTTTTTCGACAGTGGGCGCATCTGCGCCTTTCTGCGGGCCGAAAACCCGTGCTGCGCCATGAGGACCAAGAAGAGGGTTCGTAACATCACAGGCTGCACGAATACGGATTTTCCGCAGCCGCTCATCCAACGCACCCGAATCAATACACTGCAACTGCGACAACATGCCACCACAGATCGGAGTCTCGATTTTTCCGACGGAATCGAAAAAAGCAACGCCTGCAGCCTGAACCATACCGCAGGCTCCATCAACCGTGGCGCTGCCTCCCAGCCCCAGAATAATTTCCTGCGCTCCATTGTCGGCGGCGTCCAGCAGCAACTGACCGACTCCGTAAGTGGTGGTGTGCAGCGGATTGCGTTTTTCCGGCGGAAGCAGAGCCAGCCCGCAGCAGGATGCCATGTCGATAACTGCCGTCCTGCCATTGCCGACAAGCGCATATCCGGCTTCGACAGCTTCGCCCAGCGGACCGCACACAGTTACATGCCGCCACAGCCCGCCGAGAACATTCATAAAAGCGACAGCAAAACCTTCGCCGCCGTCGGCCATGGGAATAAGAATGGTTTCCGCCTGCGGACAGGCCGCGAGGACTCCACGCAGCATAGCAGCCGCAATTTCAGATGCGGAAGCCGATTCTTTGAAGCTGTCTGGAGCGATAACGATTTTCAAGTGAAGCCTCCGATCCTGATAATCCTCTCTGTGCTTCAAATATAAACAGCCGCCGGAGTTTTTGCAATTTCAGATACCGGCAGTAAAAATTTCGCTGCCGGACGGAAACACAATATTATCAAAGTAGAATACATCTTTAATGGAGCTGCATACGATGCGCATTTCACTCGGATTGTGCCTGTTGTTCCTGTTGTCGCTGTGCCTGAACGGCTGTTCCGGCGCGGAAGACGAAGAAAAATCGCCAGACGGAGATGCAGCGGAACAGGACTTCGATTCTGCAGAAAGCGATGGCGATACGGATAGCGATTGCGACGAGGCCGCAGACGAAACGGAAAACGAAGCTGAAGCGGACATAGAATATCATCAGGATATGAATCTCGAAGCAGAACGGCCTCAACTTCACTATACGCCGGAAAGCGGCTGGATGAACGATCCGAACGGACTGGTTTATTATAAGGGCGAATATCATCTGTTCCATCAGTACGCACCGGAAGGTTTCTTTAAGAGCGCAATGCACTGGGGCCACGCCGTATCGACCGATCTGCTGCACTGGGAATATCTGCCAATTGCACTGTTTCCAGATGACGAAATGGGCAATGTGTATTCAGGCAGCGCCGTTGTGGATTGGAACAATTCGAGCGGCCTGTGCGAAACGGACGCAAACGGCGGGCAGTCATGCCTGGTGGCGCTGTTCACGCACTCCGGCGGCTCGGACGGCAGACAGAAGCAGAGCCTGGCGTATTCGAACGACAGAGGACGCACATGGAACATGTACGCCGGAAATCCCGTGCTGGAGGCCAATCCCGCAATAAAGGATTTCCGCGATCCGAAGGTGTTTTATCACGACGGAACATCAAGCTGGATAATGTTGCTCAGTTCAGGCCGAAGCCTGTTGTTCTATTCTTCGCAGAACCTCATGGACTGGCAATACAAGAGCGATTTCAGAATGGAGCCGTTTGTGAATTTCAACCACATATGGGAATGTCCCGACATTTTCCAGTTGCCCGTCGAGAATGAAAACGGCCTGAAAAAATGGGTGCTTAAAGTGGATGTTTTCGATGGCGGACCGTATGGGGGCGGCTCGCACGGTCAATATTTCGTCGGTGATTTCGATGGAAATTCATTCAACAGCGAAAGCCTTCGGAGTGTTTTCCAGTGGCTGAATTATGGCCGCGACTTTTACGCCGCGCAGAGCTGGTCGGATATTCCGGCAGAAGACGGTCGCCGCATATGGATTGCCTGGATGAACAACTGGAGTTACGCCATTCAGATAGGAGTGGAAAACTGGCAGGGTTCAATGAGTCTGCCCCGCGAATTGAGTCTGCGCAGGACCGGAGCGGAAAGCGGCGAAGAATACCGGATAATCGAACGTCCGATTGCAGAATTTGAGCAGATGCGGACCGCAACGATAAAAGACGAAAGTGACGTGGAAATAAAAAACGACAGCGATATTTCGATTAAGAGCATCAATGCTCCTTACGAAATCGAATGCGAAATTGAAGATGCCGACCATGGTGAACTGTGCTTTGAAATTTTCAACGGAAGCGACAGCTCCGCCTCACTGTGCATTGACTTCGAAAAAAACAGCGTCAGCGTCGAGCGCAACTCATCGGCAGCGGCGGAACTGAACCCAGGCTTCCCCGGCGTTCACGCCACGCCTGAAGGGCTGCAATGGAAAAATCCGCTCAAGCTGCGCATTTTTATTGACAGAAACTCACTCGAAGCTTTCATCGACGATTCGCAATACGTCATAACGGAACTGCTTGCGACACACAGCGGCGCTTCAGAGCTGCTGATTACAGCTTCGGAGGCCGACAATGTAACGCTGCCGTCGCTGGCAGTTTACGAGCTGCGTTCCATATGGGCTCACGCCGATTAACAGGGGCGGCGCCTGAACGCTGAAAGCAGCAGCATAAGCAGCATCAACGCCGCAGGAGAGGCGGCACCACCACCGTTGCAGCCGCCATCCGATCCGTCACCGCCGCCGTTGTCGCCATCGGGAACCCCGGCATCGCCGTCGCCATCTGACTCCGCGTCGCCGTCTGACTCTGATTCGTCACCGTCGGCGGTTCCTTCGGAATAACGAACATCCAGATAATATGAGCCTTCCCCGGCAAGCTCGGCCTTAACGCTTTCGATGACGAAAAAATATTCTCCGTCGGCGTCGGCGGTAAATGTCAGTTTCTCCTGCATGCCGGACAGCGCCGAGTTTGCGGCGGCGGCACAGGAATTTTCATCTTCGCAGTTGCTGAGAATCACAAGAGCGGCATCGAATCCGGTTGGAACAAGGCGGGCTTCGATGTTGTCGCCTTTTTTGAGTGCGGCGGAATAAACGATATCCGGCCCTCTATACTCTTCAGCGGCGCCACAATATGAGCTGCGGTGATTCGCGCTTGACGACAGCTGAGCTTCGACAAAGAACGGAATCTGCTGTTGCAGAGGATTTTCACATACGCCGCCGGAACTGTAAACGCAGCCGCCCTGTTCTGGATCACAAACATCCGTGGTCAGATCGGATTCGTCATTGCACAGACTGGATTTCGGCGTACTTACGCATTTCTGTTCTGCGGAATCGCAGACATCTTCGGTACAGCTGATTTCATCGTCGCAAAGATTGGGTTCACTGACACAGACACCGTCTATGCAGTTTCCGAACACCTTGCAGAAATCGCCCTCGTCGCAGGCCACCGCAGTAAGATTCTCATGCACGCAACCGGAAGAGGTATCGCAGGAATCGGAGGTGCATGAATTGCCGTCATCACACAGGCTGTCGTCGGCGCCGTAGCTGCACATGCCGTTTTCCGCACAGACATCCGCCGTGCATTCGACCCCGTCGTCGCAATCGTCGTCGTTCTGACAGGGCTGGGCTTCTTCGACATTATAGATATACAGCGCGAAATCCTGATCGGCGGCGCTTCCGTTTCCGGGCACACCGTCCGACGTGATGTTTGCGGCAATGACCTGCAAAGAGAAAAAGTTTATGCCGTCTGGCGGAAGAATGATGTTTTCGATGTTGTTGGCCGGATCGAAGCCTTCCCATGGATCGGAAACGCCGTCAACCATCCAGTTTCCGCGATACGGCGTTACACCGTTGACCAGCACCGCCAGATCGAGGTTGTTGGCCAGAGCCGCACCGTTGGTGGGGCCGGGAGCATCGGTCCACACGAGAGAAATTTTCACTGGTCTGCCCTGATCGGCGGGACGCAGGTTGATAAGCTCAAACACTTCGCCGGATTCCGTGAAAAGCTCCTGCTGGTCGTATATCATGCGCGGCGTATCATCGAACATGTCGCGCATGTCGATTCTACCCCATCCCTGAGTATTGTTGGGAATGCCGGCGATCTGTCTGCCGAACCCGTTGTCGCCGCCTTTCATGTCTGCGCTGTGTGTGGTAAGCATGGCTTTCATCAGAGCCGGGGAAGGATCGACTTCGTGATTCTGTCTGTACCATGCGAAAAGCAGACCGGCCACACCTGACGTACCGGGCGTTGAATGGCTGGTGCCGGAAGACCAGCCGTAAAGAGTCTGCCCTTCGGGCATGTAAGCATCGCATATGCTGGAGCCGTTATAGTTCTGAATCTGCGAGGCCGCGCCCTGAATATGCGTGCCTGGGGCCATCACGTCGGGCTTGAGACGACCATCGAAAGTGGGGCCGCGACTGGAAAATCCAATGACATGATTCAGATTGTCCGCGCCGTTGTCGGCTACGCTGCAACCATCGGTGACACCCGTCATGCGGTAGTTTTCGGTTGCCCCCACAGTAATCAGATTCTTTGCCGTTCCGGGAGAGCGCAACGAACGCGGTGTTTCTCCGCCGAAACCGCCGTCGCCCTCGTTGCCTGCGGCGAATATTATTACCATAGGCTGCAAACCGTTCGACGCGTCGCGGTCGGTGTCGCGCACCAGTGCATCGTATTCCTGCGCGCCGGCGTCGTAGACGGCTCCTTCAACCGCCATACCTTAGCTGTTGGAAGTGATATCGACTCCATCTTCCGTCAGACCTTTAATAAGATCGGTATAGCTGGCCGACATGCCCCACATGCCGTCGCCGGTCATTATTTTGTTGCAGACCATGCTAACGCCGGGAGCGGTGCCAAGACCGTACAGATAGCCAAGATCATCAAGCATTCCGTCGCCGGAAGATTCCGGCACTCCGCCGATAATTGAAGCGTTGATGGTGCCGTGACCGCCTTCGTCCAGACCGCTGCCAATACCGGTCCAGTCGCGGATTTTTATGATGCGCCCCGCCAGGTCGGGATGCGTCACGGTTTCGGGCGTACCGCCGTCGCAGCCGGTGTCTGAAATGTCGACAACAACATCCTCCAGGTCTTCGATTCCGAGACCGGCCACGAAATCGGCATAACCCGGCCCGGTGGGAGAAACGCCGTTGTGCCGACCTGCCATTATCATGCCCTGACGCTCGTCCGCCGGTTCGGGAATGTAATAGGGCTCGATCCAGTAAACGTCCCCCCGACTCTGGAGGCGTGAAATGTCCGCAGCGTTGAGCCGGACACGATGAACGGTGTAGGTTCCCATATCAACCGGATTCTGATGAACCTTCTGCGCAAGTCCGGCCAGAAATCCGGCGCTGTCGCCTGCGTCGTTCACAACAAACACGGAAACGTCCTGCATGTCGCTGCGCCCTTTGAGCTGAAAGCTCAGACGGTCTTCGTGCCGCCAGTCGCGCAGATAATCGACGCTTTCGGAATGCCTGGCGCAAAAAGCTTTTACGTCAGAATCGTCCGCATAAACCACATAAGCGCTGTTGGGAATGTAATTAAGAATTCGCAGACCGAAGGCGGCCATATCGTTTACGAAATCTGAGCGCACAGGACCGAAATGATGCAGCAGCCTGATTCCGGCGCCGGAACGCAGCTCAGAGATTTCAGCCTTTGCACCAGGCCTGACGCGCTCAACGCCGTTGAGCAGTTTGATCTCGAGATAATTCGAAGCATCGGACACCGAACCGGATTTGTCACGGCGGAGAATGCTTCCATCGGCTTCCATCCTGATGCTGAAAGCGCCATAGTCCAGCGTTTTTTCATCAGTTGCGGCTGACTCATGAATCCGAATGTCGATTCCGCTTTCTCCACAGGCGGCGAAAAAAGAAAAAATGACCAAAAACATCAACAATCTGGCGGGTTTGAGCATGGCAATAACATCCTTAAAAGGTCAGAAACACTTCCGCAGGTTTGTCATAGCTTGTCATAACTGCTGCCGTTTTTCAAATATATAATATGGATTAAACATCAATGTTCATTGACCGGACTTCACAGGAACAAATTTTATGGGAACAGACAAAAAGGCAAGATTTTCTGAAATCAGCCTCAGATATTGTTAAAAAGTAAGGATAAAAACATGCAGAAAAAGACGGATATTTGATATACTGGTTATTTGAGGGGTTCTGCGTGGTTATTAAACCGGAATCCGTTCTGTATTGTAAAGACGGGTTCTTAAATAGTTATTATTACGTATAAGCGGGAAATCTGATTGAATGTCCATGAAAGCGGGGGTTCTTTATGGCCAGAGTTCTTGTTGTCGATGATGAATACGGCATAAGAAACAGTCTTGAACATTTTTTAAGAAAAGACGGCCACGAGGTCGATACGGCGTCCAATCACAGCGAGGCCATGGAAAGCATAAATTCCTGTGATTTCGGTGTTGTAATAACAGATATAATCATGCCGCGCGAAAGCGGAATCAAGCTTCTGGAAGACATCCGCGCCAAATGCCCCAGTATTCAGGTCATTCTAATGACCGGAGAACCCACCATCGACACAGCCCAGAAAGCGGTGCGCATGGGCGCCTTCGACTATCTGACAAAGCCCATAAAACGCGAAGACCTGCTTAAGTCGGTGGCGGCGGCCTCAAGAATGTACAGCCTGACGGTTGAAAATCAGCGTTATTCAGAGAAGCTTGAAGAACTTGTACGTGAAAGAACCCATGCCCTGCATGAAAGCGAAAGCCGCTGGCGTTCGCTGGTACAGAACGCCCCCGATGTAATCGTCAATGTGGACAAGGACGGCACAGTTCTGTATTCAAACCGCAACTTTCTCGGCATCGACGCAAAAAAAATGCTAGGACAGAAGCTCATAGACCTGGTTCAGCCGGAAAAACGGGACAAGATCGACATTTCCATACAGTATGTTTTCGACAACCAGGTTTCCATCGGTTTTGTAGAAAAATTAGACATGCCCAATTCAACCGGCAACTGGTTTTCGTTGCGCTTCAGTCCGGTACGCAAAGGAGACATGGTTGATTCGGCCATAATCATCTGTTCGGAAATCACCGAAAAAATTCAGGCGGAAACGGCGTTGCAGCAGAGCGAAGAGCGTTATCGTTCGCTGTTCTACTACACGTCAGACGCTATTCTGCTGATGGACGACAGAAATTTCACCGACTGCAACAACGCAGCAATAGAGATGTTCGGAGGCGACAACAAAAGCGACATAATAGGGCATTCGCCGGCGGAATTCTCGCCACCGAAGCAGCCGAACGGAGAAACATCAAGCGTACTCGCACAGAAATGGATCAGGAAAGCCTTCGACGAAGGCAGCGTAAAATTCGACTGGCAGCATACGCGCAAGGATGGCAGTTCATTCTTTGCGCAGGTAATTCTTACGGCGTTCAGCCTTAATGATGAAAAGCTCCTGCAGGTAAACATGCGCGACATCACCGAACTTGTTGAATATCGTCGCGATCTGGAAAGAAAAGTGGTTGAGCGCACCGAAGA
>JAKQSH010000447.1 GCA_029570245.1 Deltaproteobacteria bacterium
CGGCTTCTTCGGACAACTCCGCTTCAGAAGAATCGGCATCGCCGTCCTCCTGGCCGTCACCTTCAGGTGCATTTTCCTGCACATCGGCGTCGCCGTCGGTGCCGGAACCGTCGTCTTCGCCGCAGGCCGTGAACATCAAAGATGCAGAAATCATCAATATCACTGTAATCGCTGAAAGTTTCTTCATTTTCCCAATACTCCCGGATCGAATTTCAATTTCGGGCTGATTCTGCCGCAACTGGAATCATTCCACAAGGGCATAATTCATACAACGCTTAAATCACAATATGTGTGTCCTGAATTGCAATATGAGTTCATATTGTTCGCTTCAAAACATCACCGGCAGATTTCCCCCGGCAGGCCGCTGTCGGAAACCTGCTCGGCCCAGTAACTCCAGGGCTGACTGAGTGCGCCGGCGAATGGGTCGATAACATTGCCTTCAAGGTCTTCGACCTGAAAATGCAGATGCGGACATGACGAAATGCCTGATGAACCTACACGTCCGATCGACTGACCACAGCTTATGCTGTCTCCCGGCTGAACGGATATCGAGCCGTTGGCCAGATGATAATACATGCTGATGATCCCTCCGGCGTGCTCGATTTTTACGTAATTAGCCATGATAGGGTTACCGTCGCAGGAGATGTTGCCTGCTCCCAGATTTTCGTAATCAATATGGCAGCGGTCATAATTTCCGTCTTCGATTTCGACAACGATACCATCGGCTGCGGCATACACAAAAACCACTCCTTCATCCATTTTATCGAACCCGCCGTGCAGGATAAAATCGCTGCCGCGATGCTCGTCGTAACAGGTCGGGAAGGAATCTCCGTTATAATTACTGCAAATGCCGGAACCTACACCTTCATGCACTTCCGGGTCGTGATCTACTCCGAAGACATATTCTTCTGAATACAAACCTTCGCTGTTGTTCAGTGGAAAACGAAACAGCACACCATCGTATGAAGGAACTTCCACTTCGGGTTCCACCTGCTCTGAAGTTTCCGCATCAATTTCGGAGTCCGATTCATAAGCAGATTCTGAGTCAGGTTCGCGTTCCGACGTTTCGCGTTCCGCTTCGCCATCTTCTATATCTTTATCTGATTCCCCGGCGTCCGAATCCGGCATATCCGCCGTCTCGGCATCTGTCCAATCGGAATCTCCGTCACTCACGCTTTCCCCGCTTTCTCCACAGGAGTTCAGCAACAGCGACGTAAACAGAGGCAACAGCACGTATATAAGCTTCGCATTCATTTCAGATCGTCCGGATAAAGTGATGCTCAACTTTTAATAATGCACATCTTCCGAAAATAATCAAATTGCGGTCCGTACCTCTCTTGACTGAAATGCCGATAAAGTTATTATTGATCTTGATATGTTTTCAGGAAAGACGCAATGAAGCAGAAAGCGGCAATAATCAACGCAATCTGGCTGTGGCTGATAATCTCCGCCGTTCTGGTCGGAATGGCGCGTGGCAGCCTCGAAGCCGTGACGCAGGCATCATTCGACTCGGTGAAAGACGCGGTCAACCTGGCGATCAGTCTTATAGGAGTGATGGCGCTCTGGCTGGGGCTGATGAAAATCGCAGAAGCGGGCGGACTTATGCGCCTGCTGTCACGAGCCATAAAACCTGTCATGGTGCGGCTTTTTCCCGATGTGCCGGCGGAACATCCGGCCATGGCGGCCATGATAATGAACATCGCCGCCAATATGCTCGGACTCGGAAACGCCGCAACACCCATGGGCATAAAAGCCATGATTGAACTCAACCGGCTTAACCGCAGTCCCGGTCGCGCCACCGACGCCATGTGTCTGTTTCTGGCAATAAACACAAGCAGCGTCACAATACTTCCGCTGGGAGTAATAGGCGTGCGCGCGGCTGCGGGAGCCTCCGATCCGGCAGGCATTATGATTCCCAGTATGATTGCCACCACCTGTTCGAGTCTGACGGCGATAATCGCGGCGCGGCTGCTGGCATCCAGAGCTGCAAAGAGCGAAAAGACCGAAGAGTTGGAAGCTGTCGAAAGTCAGGCTTCAGCAACTACGGAACCGGATGGCACCGGAACAACTCCAGGCGAAACGCTGCATGCTCCGGGAAAAGCCGGACGAGTTCTCATGCTTACGGCACTGGCGATGGTCGCACTGATCTTCTTTGTTCGCCTTTCTGCTGAAGGCGACGCGGCGGGACTCGGACGCGAATTCATGCGCCACTGGATAATCCCCCTGATAATCATGGCGATTCTGGCCTTCGGATATCTGCGCGGAGTAAAAGTTTACGAAGTCGCAACCGAAGGTGCAAAAGAGGGCTTCCAGGTCGCAATACGCATCATTCCGTTTCTGGTGATGATTCTGGCTGCAATTGCAATGTTCAAGGCATCCGGGGCTTTCGGACTTGTCGCAGATGCTCTTTCGCCGTTAACAAATATTCTGGGAATTCCTGTCGAAGTGCTGCCGGTGGCGCTGATGCGCCCGCTTTCCGGTTCCGGCTCTTTCGGCGCAATGTCGGCACTGGTGCAGTCAGAGCCGGATTCTCTGGCATCATTCATGGCGAGCATCATGCAGGGCAGCACAGAAACGACATTTTACGTTCTGGCTGTATATTTCGGAGCGGTCGGAATAACACGCGTGCGTTACGCCATTGCAGCGGCGCTGCTGGCGGATTTTGCCGGTCTGAGTGCTTCGGTGCTTCTGGCGCACATTTTTTACGGCGGCTGAATTCCTTCAATGAGGATATAAAATGAAATTTCATACCGAATACAAAACATTCAATACGACCAAGAAACGCGAATACATCCGCATCACTGACGACGTTGCAAAAGCCGTCTCAAAGTCCGAAGTACGGGAAGGAATGGTGCTGGTGTCTGCCATGCACATAACCGCAGGCGTATTCGTCAACGACTGGGAAGACGGACTTCTGCATGACATAGACGACTGGCTTGAAAAGCAGGCGCCTTTTGCAGATTATCGCCACCATCGCAGCGGAGAAACCAACGGCGACGCACATCTGAAAAGCATGCTGGTTCACCACCAGGTTGTCGTTCCAATAACCGGAGGTCGCCTGGACCTCGGCCCGTGGCAACAGATTTTCTACGCCGAGTTCGACGGTTGCAGATCCAAGCGTCTGATTATCAAGGTAATGGGAGAATGAAAAGACATCCAACAAACAAATTCATAGCATGCGTGCTGACGCTTTGTTATGCGCTGTGCGTGCTGCTGTTCAACGCCTGCGGCGATTCTGGCGACTGTTCGCCGTGCAACGACATGGGCTACAAAGCCTGCATCGGTAATATCAGCGCCAGCTGTGACGGAGAATGCTGGCAGCCGCAGCTGGACTGCGGAGATTTATACTGTCTGGCGGGATACTGCGTGGCAAGTTGCGGCGGCGGCGGCCAGATTTGCCCCAGTTACACAATAAACTGCGAAACCTACGCAGCTTCGGAATACAAAGCCACCGGCTGTTGTGAAGACCGCTGCTG
The DNA here is from genome assembly GCA_029570245.1 of Deltaproteobacteria bacterium. GTDB lineage: Bacteria > Myxococcota_A > SURF-8 > SURF-8 > SURF-8 > JAKQSH01. Next base: position 3,477 of record JAKQSH010000447.1, read on the forward strand.
CACCAAGGAAGAACTCATGGCGCGTTGCCCGGAAAGCGCGGAATAACTTTACGGAACAGTCGGAATGCGGCATTCCGCTTCCAGAAAAAAGGGCGATTTCAAATCGCCCTTTTGCTTTTCAGTATACGCGCCTTATGAGGGTGCCGGGATAGAAATAGTAAAGAATTTCACGGTAGGCACTGCCGCTTTCGGCCATTCCGGCCGCCCCCCACTGACACATTCCGACACCGTGTCCAAGACCGCGTCCTTTAAAAATGTAAGTGCCGCCCTTGCGGTTGAACGTGAATCGCGTGGACTTGAGTATGTTGTATCCCAGACGGCTCCTGAAGTTCTCACCGTTCATAATTTCGGTGTGCGAACCGTACTTGATTCTGATTTTTGAAGCGCGTCCCGAAATTCCGCGTTGAACAACGTCGATGAAAAATTTACCGCGGCTGGCCTGCGGCACTCCCAGTTTTGCGCCCAGATCGCTCATGGAAATTTTGAATTCCCAGCTGTCGTTGGGGCAAGCTTTGCAGCCGTCGCACCTTACGCCCGGCAAATAAGGCAC
>JAKQSH010000454.1 GCA_029570245.1 Deltaproteobacteria bacterium
CTCGGCGCGGTTTATCGCAGCGGGACTTTCTTTGCGCGTCCAAAGAAAGTCCCCCAAAGAAAGGACGGGACGCGCCTTGTTTTGCGCGCTGCCCCTGTCGGGTCACCGTTTGCGCCGTCGGGCGTGCGCAAACTCGGACTGTTGCGCAGTCCTCAAACATGTGCGCCCGCTTTTTCTTCCGTCGCCGCACTGCGCGCAAAAGGGCGCGGAAGAATGCGGCGCTTTTTCACGGAGTGGCGGTCGTTCTGGTTTTAACGCTGCGCTCTGCCGCACATGCGCGCGCGAAGCGCGCGCATTCATAAACCGCGATTGCCTGACGCTAAGGTCGGCAAAGCGGGGAACTGCTCTGACTTATACTTGCCATCCTTGACGGGCTCCTGTAAAGTCTGCACTATGTATCAGTGTATCCGTAAGAAATCCCGGAGGAATTTCTGCTCATGTTCAACAGTAAAAATATCGTTTCCGTACACTCGCCGCTTGCAGCGCTGGCTGTCGCCGTATTGCTTGTATTTTCCGCCGGAACGGCGCTGGCCGCCGACAGTCTGTGGAATGAGGCTCTGAAGGCTTTCGACGCCGGAGAAAATGCCGCCGCGCTGGAACGTCTGGACGAATATCTCTTCGAAAACCCCGACGGAAAACACGTCGCCGAAGCGCACCTGCTTTATGGCCGTATTCTGGTTTTCGACGGCAAATGCGACAAAGCCGAAGTCCACCTTAAAACCGTTACGCGCCTTTTTCCCGATTCACCGCAGGCCGCCGAAGCCAACGAAATTTTCTCCGAGTGCGTAAAAATGGCCGCCGCCGGCAAAACTCCTGAAGAACAGCCCGCGTCTGAACCTGAAAAAACCGTAAAGAATGAGACAACGGCCAACCCGGCCGCAGTCGAACCCGCAGCGGAAAACGGTGCCGCACAAGACCCTTCCGGGGAAATCGAGGCTTTCGAGAAACTCTTCGAAAAATACCGCCATTCCGCCGCATCGGAGAAAACGGCCAATTATTCCGCTCTGCTGAACTTCATCGACCGCATGCGTCTTCCGGCCCTTGACGCCGTTCAGGACGAAGTGGACAAGAGCGAATTTCCCTATGTTCATCTGCTTTTAAGGCGCGCTCTGCTTAATCATCATCTGGGCCGCGATGGAAAGGCCTGGGAACTGCTCGGAAAAATCATGGTGGATCATTCCGGCCACGAACTGTACGCGCGAGCCTCAAGACTTTACGAGCGCATAAGAAAATCCCGCATGCTCGAAACGCTGAAAATCGGCGTGCTTTATCCGTCCAGCGGCAAATATCAGGTTTACGGCAAGCTGGTAAAGCAGGCGCTCGAACTGGCGCGGGCCGATTTCGAGAAGGCGCACGACCCCGAAAAACCGGCGGTGCGGTTCGTCGAACGCGATTCCGGCGGGGAAGCCGACAGTGCAGTAAGAGCGCTGGACGAGCTTTACTACGACGAAAACGTCATCGCCGTAATCGGCCCGATCATGTCGGAGGAAGCCGAAGCCTGCGCCTACCGCGCCGAAGAACTCGGATTGCCGATGATAAGCCTCTCCCGCCTGGAAGGTCTGGCCGACATCGGCCCCAACATCTTCCGCCTTATGCTCACCAACTCGGCTCAGGCGGCGGCGCTTGTTGACTACTCATGGAATGTTCTGGGGTTGCGCAGTTTCCTTATTTTCCATCCGCAGCATCCATACGGCGAAGAACTGATGCGCTATTTCTGGGAGCAGGTGCGTCTGCACGGCGGAGAAATCAGAGGAGTCGAACGCTACGAGCACGACGCGACGCAGTTCGATTATCAGGCCCGCAAGCTGGTCGGACGTTATCGGCCCTACTTTACGGCCTGGACGGCGGATTGCGACTCCGACAGCGGCATCGGTTGCGGGCGCGTTATGCTGCGCTGGCCAACCGACGAAAAAGACGAAAAACACCCGATTCATCCGGTGCTTGATTTCGACGCCATTTTTGTTCCCGACTACTACCGCAACATAGCCATGGTGGCTCCGGCTCTGGCAGCCGAAGACCTTGAGTTCGAAACCGGACATAAAGACACATACGTGCGCATGCGTGTCCGTTCGCAGTACGAAAAATGGGATATCAAAGCCGTGCAGCTTTTAGGCTCCAACGGCTGGGACGATCCGGGTCTGCCGGCCAAGGCGGGAGAATGGGTGGAAGGCGCCATATTTCCGTCAAACTTCTACAGCGGCGAAGACAGCAGCCAGGTTACTAAATCATTCGTGAGCCGCTACCGCGAAAAATTCGGCCAGGACGCCGGAATAATAGAAGCCAACGTTTATGACGCCGTCGGCGCAGCCCGCCGGGTGATCGAAAGCAAATCTCCGCAGAGCCGCCCGGCCATGCGCGCCGCTCTGGACGAACTTGAGTCTTACGAAGGCGTCACCGGTGTCTTCGGCTTCGACGAAAACGGCGAAGTCAAACGCGAAATAGTTATGCTTACGGTGCGCAACGGTAAAATAATCCGTGCCATGCCGAAGAAAATGACATACGAAGACTGGGATGCGTATGAGAAGGAAAAAGCCGCTTCGGCGCCGAAGGAAGACGGAAACGCCGCCCGGACGGCGCCTGCCGCCGAAACCGGCGCACAGCAGTAACGGAGAATTATTGCATGGGCGCCGAAACAGAAAAAGACAGACTGAAAGACATCGACCTGCCGCTGTCTTCCGATCCGCTGACGCTGTCGCACCATAACGGTCCGGCGCCGGAAGCGGACAGGCCCGAAAAGCCGACAGTGCGGAAAACATCAGGAATGCAGTCCGGCGCGGAAGCGCAGAACCCCCCAGCCGCGCCGCAGACCCGGAAGCTTGCAGACGAAACCGCCGCCGGAGAGGCTGCGCCCGAAAAGAACCCGACACCGCCGGTAGAACGCGTAAAAATCTGCCCCAAATGCGCCCACCGTCAGAAAGATTTTTTCGCCTGCTCGAACTGCGGCCTTATTTTCCGCAACTGGCGTCCCGAAATGGAGCGCGAGCTGTTTGCATCGTTGTCTGACGAAGTTTACGGCACGGTGCAGGAAATGTGGCGCGAGCTTGAGAACGCGTGGGATTCGGACGAAGGCCACAAAAAGTTCATACAATTCTGCAAAGACAACAGCGCCGTGTCTTTTGCCTCCCGTGCATACCGCATGCGCGCCGCAAAAAATCCAGACGACACACGCGCCGCCGACAATCTGCGCCGCTGCACCGAGTTCGCCGGAAGCATGCTGCAACTGCTTGCCGTGCCGCCACGCAGCCCGAAGTCGTCGTCTGTCACTCCCGGACAGATCGCGGCGGTGGTGGCAATAGGCGCAGTGCTGCTGATTCTGGTCTTCATGCTGATGAACTCCATACTGAAATAACATGTGCGACAAACAGGCGCTCATAACGGAAATCGAACGCATCTTCGGCCCCGAAGGCCCGCTGGTTGAGTCCGGTCGCTTTTCTTTCAGGCCGGTTCAGCTCGAGATGGCGCGGCGTGTGGCAGAACACATCTGCACCGAAACTCCGGCGCTTATAGAAAGCGGCACCGGCACCGGAAAAACGGCAGCCTATCTGCTTCCGCTGCTTCTCACGGGGCGCAAAACGGTTGTGGCCACCGGCACAAAAACGCTTCAGGATCAGATAATGTACAAAGACCTGCCGTTTCTGCTGGAAACGCTGCGTCTGCCTGCAAAAGTCGTCTGCATGAAAGGCCGCCAGAATTATGTCTGCAAGCTGCGCCTTAACCAGACCGCCGCGCAGGGACGTTTTACCTTTGTGGACGACGTGCGCATCTTCGAACGCATTCTGGCCTGGGCCGAAAGCAGCGACAGCGGCGACCGCGCCGAAATGGCCGAACTGCCCGACGACTATGCGCCGTGGTCGGAAATCACGTCCACTTCCGACAACTGTCTCGGTTCGCACTGCACTTTCTTCGAAACCTGTTTCATTACGCGCATGCGACGGCGCGCTCAGGCGGCTGATCTCATCATTGCCAACCACCACCTGTTTTTCGCCGATCTGGCCGTAAAGGAAGGCAATTTCGGACAGGTCATTCCGGGCTTCGAACTGCTGCTTTTCGACGAGGCGCATCTGCTGGAATCCACCGCCACGCAGTATTTCGGATTTCAGGCTTCAAGCTACCGCGTTGTTTCGATGATCGACGACATAATACGCAACCTGAATCCTGTCACTCTGGAAGAAAGCGGCCTCAATAGGCAGCTTGAGCGCATACGGCCCGCTTCCGAGGATTTCTTCTCGTGCTTCCGCTTCATGGGCGATCAGCGCGAGATGCGCTTCAGGATCGCGAAAGAAATGATCGACTACCGCATCGAAGCGGCTTATCTCGAACTGGACGACGCCGTCAACGCTCTTCTGCGCCGCCTGCGGCAGCTTGCGGCTGACGATGTGCGCTTCGAAGCCTTTATTCCTCGCTGCGAATCACTGCTGGCCGACATGGCGCGCGTGATGAGTTTCGAAGATGAAAGTTACGTTCACTGGGGCGAAATAAAACGCCGCACCGTGGCGCTCAACGCAACGCCGCTGGATGTGGCGCCGGACCTGCGCGAGAAGCTGTTCGGGCGTTATCCCGGTGCGCTGTTCACGTCGGCCACGCTTTCTACCGGCGACAGCTTCGACTACATGCGCAAACGTCTGGGCTGTCCCGAAGAAACCGTCGCCATAAGCTATCCGTCGCCGTTCGAATACAGGAAACAGCTCTGCATTTACCTGCCTTCCGACATTCCGGAACCGGCTTCGCCCGCCTATCCCGACGCGCTGGAGCGCGAAATGCGCCGTCTGCTCGATCTGGCGCAGGGGCGCACGCTGGCGCTGTTCACTTCTTATGCCATGCTCGAAAAAATGTACGAACGCCTGAACGGAAAAATTCCATACCGCATATTCAGGCAGGGAGAAGCTCCGCGCAATCAGTTGCTGGAGAGTTTCCGCGACGACGTAAGCTCGGTGCTTTTCGCCACCGGTTCTTTCTGGCAGGGTGTGGACGTTATGGGCGAATCGCTTTCGTGCGTAATAATCGACAAACTGCCCTTCGAATTTCCCGGCGATCCGGTGACGGAAGCCCGCATCGAATATATCCGCAAGCACGGCGGGCAGCCCTTTGCCGACTACCAGCTGCCGACGGCCATAATTCAGCTCAAGCAGGGCGTGGGTCGTCTCATCCGCGACAGCCGCGACTGGGGCGTGGCTGCAGTGCTCGATCGCCGTCTGCTGACGAAAAGTTACGGGCGCAATTTCCTGCGCAGCCTGCCGCCGGGTGAAATTCTGCGCAGATACGAAGATGTCGTCTCATGGTGGCGCAATTCGGAAAAGCCTTAAACTTCCGGCTCGGCTGCCGCCCTGAACCTTTCGATGTCGCCCCAGAAACCGGGATATGATTTGGAAACGCATTCGTGGCCGCTGATGTGAATGCGCGGGAACTTCAGCGAAATCAGTCCGAAGGCCATCGCCATGCGGTGATCGCCGCGCGGGTTCAGATCGGCGGGGCGCGTGGGCGCGCCGGGATAAATCAACAGACCGTCTGGTCTTTCGTGCAGCGAGCAGCCCAGTTTTGAAAGCTCCTCAACCAATGTGGCTATGCGGTTGGATTCCTTCAGCCGGGCGTGGCCGGCGCCGACGATTTCGGTTTGAGATTTTGAATACAACGCCGCCACGGTAAGGGGCGCTATCAGATCGGGTGAGCCGGAGAGATCGAAGACATGTTTGCCGGGCCTGGCTAGGTCTTCGAGCATGCGCACTATGCCTCGGTCTCCCTGCAGCGAATCAGGTTCGAGATTGAGAACCTCCACCGGAACGCCGGTGATGAACGATGCGGCGAATAAAAACGACGCCGAAGACCAGTCGCCTTCCACCTCGAAACGCTGTGGAATATACCCTTGAATTCCCACCTGAAAAGCGCGCCCGCCGCATTCCACCTTCACACCGAAATGTTCCATGACTTTACACGTCATTTTCACATAGGGCATGGAAACTGCGTCGCTTTCGGGCTGAATGACCAGTCCGAAAGGCAGCAGCGGCGCAACCATCAGCAGTGCGCTGGCTGGCTGGCTGCTCTGCGACATCGACAGGCTGACCGTCGAACGCGGCAGCTGCCCGCGCGTAAGGCGCAATGGAATGCAGCCTTTTTCTTTAAGGTATTCGACCTTAACTCCCAGGCTTTCGAGCGCCTCGCAATAGCGTTCGACGCTGCGTGCGCGCAGCTGGGGGCTGCCGTCAAAAACCATCTCGCCGCGCATCAGCAGCGAAAAAGCCATTAAAAAGCGCAGCGTGGTTCCGGCGTCCCCGCAGAAGATCGGTTCTTCCGGGGCGTGCAGAATGCCGCCCTGCACCGTCCATTCTCCGTCGTGTTCTTCGATGCTGACGCCCAGCTGCTTCAGCGCCCGCCGCAGGTGAAAAGAGTCGTCGCACTCCAGCGGAAAAATTATGCTTGATCGGCCCGGAGTCAGAGCCGCGACAATCAGCGCGCGCTGGGTGACGCTTTTGGACGAAGGCGCTATGAAATTAAGAGGATCACTCATGTTTTTCTCCTGGCGGCATCCCATATTCTGCCGACTTCTTCTATGGCTACCGGCACGGTGCAGCCGGAATCGGAAGCGGCCATTACGCCGATGGTTTTCGGTAGGGCAAAGCGGATTTCTCCGTTGCGGCTTTTTTTGTCGAGCGCCATGAATCCGGCGGCGGCTTCGAAATCCACCGGCGGAACGGTGGGAAGGTTGAGGCTCCGCAGCAGAGCGAGCAGCTTTTCGCGCTGTTCCTCCGGAAATCCGGTTACACGGCAGGCAAGTTCAGCTTCGAGCGCCATGCCAACCGACACGGCGTAACCGTGCGGAACGGCGTAGTCGGTGGCTTTTTCGATGGCGTGGCCGATGGTATGCCCGAAATTCAGAGCTGCGCGTTGCCCCCGATCATGCTCGTCACTGAGCACGATGGCGGCTTTCAATGCCAGACAGCGCTTCAGCGCGCGCGGCTCGATCTGTCCGGCCTGGGCGAAGCAGCGCCCTTTTTCGGACATGCGTTCGAACATGTCGGCGTCCGAGACGAAGGCGGTTTTGATGAACTCGGCCTGGCCGTTGGGCCATTCGACCGGCGGCAGCGTAATAAGCGTTTCGATGTCCATTATTACGGCGTCGGGCTGCTTGAAGGCTCCGATAAGATTTTTTCCGGCCTCGGTGTTTACGCCGGTCTTGCCGCCGACCGAAGCGTCAACCATGGCCAGAAAGCTTGTGGGCACGCAGATATGCCTGACTCCGCGCATGTAGGTTGCAGCCACAAAACCGGCCACATCCAGGCTGACGCCGCCGCCTAAGGCCACAATGCATGTCTCACGCGTAAATCCGTCGGCCAGCATGCGATCTTCGAGCATTTCTTTGGTGCGGCGTGTTTTGTTTATTTCGCCCGGCTCGAAATCGTAGACGGCCAGCCTGCCCACCAGCGGCGAAATAAGCGCAGCCAGTCGCTTTCCGTAGAGTGCGACTACGTTGGAATCCCCGATAATGACGGCCTGTCTGCTGTCGGGGCTCCACAATTCTTCAATGATTTCCATGACGCCCGTACCTATGCGGATTTCGCAGCTGCGCCCGTCGTTGAATTCAAGCTTCAGATTTTCCATTTGTTCCGAACGCCCAGATTGCCATTGCTTTAATACTAACACGCCGTCAGGCATGAGGAAAGATTTTAGCAGAAGCTTCATTAACTGAAAAAAGCCGGGGAATTCCCCGGCTTTCCGGTGACTGAGTTCCGAGTCTTGGTCAGTTGAGGTTTTCGCTTATTTCCTGGCCGTTTACGTGTCCGGTCACAACAACGCCGTCGGTGGTGGCCGAAACCGTCAGATCGACTTCGGCTTCGTTTTCGATATCGCCGCTGACCGACACATCGCCGCTTATGGTAAGCGTAAACAGCTTCAGTGTACCGGTGAATTCAACGTCGATGCTTCCGGTGAAGGCCAGATCGCCCACCGCGAAGGCTTCAAAAACCAGCGTGGCTTCGAACTGGTAAGTGCCGTCCGCATTCTGCGCGCCTGAACCTTCAACGGTTACGCTGCCGCCGTCCGGGTTTTCGAGCGTGCCTGAAAAGACGCCGTTATTGAATACGATGCCTTCGGCGACGATTCGGGCCAGTTTCGCCGTCGCTTCCGCGCTGTCTTCCTCGTCGCTTGCCAGACCTTCGGCCACATCGTCAGACATGCTGACGATGGTTTTGGCAAGCGTCTTTCCGATGCTTTTCGCTTCCTGTTCCTGGCGGATTTCGTCTTCCTTGTCTCCGACAGGGTCCCAGCAGGCCGACAGACCGGCAATGAACATGACCATGAGTGCAAATGTGAATATCCTGACGGTTCTCACTTTATCCTCCCTTGAGTTTTTAATTGAATCTCCGCTTGTTCAGCAGCCCCTCTAATCCACTGATTAAAATATATTCCGCCGATTATTTCAAGCATATTCGGCAATGCGCCATGCTGTCCCGCAGCGGCTTTTCTCCTTCGCCCGCCCTTGCGCCGGAATAAGTGCCGGAGCGGAATTTCCATATCACGCCGTATACGCCTCCGTCACGCTCTTGACTTTCCGGGGCGTCTGCGGCTATCGTAGTCCGGTGTCTTTTTCATGGAGCAGATATGAGCGAATCGAAGGGGACAGGCGTGAAGATCGGCAGGATCGTTGTGTTGTGTGTTGTTGTCGTCACACTTACATGGCTTGCTCTGTCGATGAGTATTTCGATTTCGGTGAGTCTCATGTCCGAGAAGGCGCGCTCGCGCAGCATTCCTAAACACGAAATCATAACCGTCAGAACTCAGAACGAAGCCCTGAAGGCGCTCACATCCATAAGGGTCTTCCACGAGCAGCTTTATACCGCTTCGCAGAAATTCTTTTCGCGTTTCCGCAAATCGCCCGAAAACAGCATCCGTCTGTGGCGGCGCTGGGAAGAGCGCTGGCTTGAGGATTTCGAGGAATTCGGCAGGCACTACACGTTTTCGTCGAAAAGCGCCGCACCGCAGGCTTATGACGAAACGCTGCTTAAAGCCTATACAGAAGTCGGTGAGCTGCACCGCAGTCTTTCTGATCATTTCGAGGCTCTCTACAATCTTGAACTGCGCGAGAAATCCGAGCTGGACAACATTTACACCATTTACCGCCAGGACATTTCGCGCATCCCCGAAAAACAGACGCATTGACTCAAACTCAAAAAGAAAGGCGCGCCGCAATCCGACGCGCCACTGTTTTTTTGTGAAGTCTGAGTTTCTACAGATCGGTGTGAATCATGCGGAAATCCGCAATGCGCGAGAAAAGCCCGGCCAGTCTGCCTAAAAGCGCCAGACGGTTGCGCCGCAGGGCTTCGTCTTCTGCCATTACCATCACGTCGTTGAAAAAGGCGTCAACCGGCTCTTTCAAACCGGCCAGCAGTTCGAGCGCCCCGGCGTATTCGGCTGAGTCCAGCGCGGCTGAAATTTTGCGCTCAACGTGCGAAAAGGCTTCGTAAAGCCCGCGCTCGGCGTTTTCCTTAAGCAGCGATTCGTCGATTGCGGCGAAGTCCTTCTGATCCTTGAGTATGTTCATCACGCGCTTGAAGGCGGCAGCCAGCGGCTCGAAAAGCGCATTGCGACGGAACTCGGAAAGCGCCTCCACTTTCTTCTGGACGTGCGGAACAAGATCGAATCCGGCGGCAAGTACGCCGTCGGTGATGTCCGTCGGATGATTTTCCATCAGCATGGCGCGCAGACGTGCGGCGAAAAACTTGAGCAGTTCGTCCTTTACGGCGTCGCGCTCGCGGGTGAGTCTGTCGGACAGCGTATCCAGCGCGGCATCCGTCCATTCTCCAAGGCTGATGTCGAGATTGTGGGCTATGAGCGTGCGCAGTATGCCGAGCGTGGCGCGACGCAGTGCATACGGATCGGCGGCGCCGGTGGGAACGAGGCCCACGCCGAAGCAGCCCGCCGTCGAATCCATTTTGTCGGCCAGCGCGGCTATCACGCCCAGACGGCTTGGCGGCACGTCGTCAAGAGCGAAGCGCGGCATATAGTGCTCTTCGATGGCGGCGGCGATTCCGGGTTTTTCGCCGTCGCGTTCGGCGTAGATGCGCCCTATGGAACCCTGTAACTCGGTGAACTCGCAGACAACCTGCGTCGGCAGGTCGGCCTTGCAGAGCTTGATTGTGCGTTCGGCATCGGCGCGCGAATCGGGCGCGATGCGCGGCAGCAGAAAATCGAGCTGACGCAGCATGCGCGAAACCTTGTCGCCGTATGAACCCAGCTTCTCCTGGAAGGTGATGTGATCAAGCTTGGGACAGTAGGCTTCCAGCGGACGGCGGCGGTCTTCGTCAACAAAGAAACGTGCGTCGGCCAGGCGGGCCTTGAGCACACGCCCGTTGCCTTCGGCCACCGTTTCCGGTTCGGCGCTGATGATGTTGGCGAAGAAAATGAAATGCGGCAGCAGTTTGCCTGTGTCGTCCAGCACGGCGAAATAGCGCTGATGGGTGCGCATGGAGAGAATGAGCACTTCCTTGGGAACGCTCATAAATTCTTCAGGGATGCGACCGGCCAGTCCCACCGGATACTCTACCAGATTGGCGACTTCGGAAACCAGGCCGATGTCTTCTTTAATGTGTCCGCCGAGCTCGGATGCGATGCGTCTGGCCTCGCTGAGGATGAATTCCTCGCGCTTGTCGATGGAGGGCTTAACGTAAGCTTTCTCCAGGTTTTCGAAAAACTGTCCGGCGTCGCGCACTTCGAATTCAGCCGGGGCCATGAAGCGATGGCCGCGACTTTTGTTGCCGCTTTTCACTCCGGCGAATTCCATGTCGATGATTTTTCCGTCAAAAATCGCCAGTATCCAGTGAATCGGGCGCGTGAAAGCCTGCGGCTCGGCGCCCCAGCGCATGGATTTTTTGAAGGGGATGGCGGCGATCAGAGCCGGAAGCAGTTCGGCCAGAACTTCGGCGGTGGCGCGGCCTTTGACGTTTCTGACGGCGCGCACGCACTCGCCTTTGGGCGTTTCGACCTTCTGCAACTCTTCTGGATTTATGCCGATTTTCTTCGCAAAGCCGATTCCGGCGGGCGTGGCCTGGCCATCCTTGAAGCATACGTCCCAGCGCGGGCCGATGATTTCTTCGCTGCGGTCTTCTTGAGCAGCCGGAATGCCTTCAAGTGCAAAGCCCAGGCGGCGCGGCGTTCCAAAAGTTTCAACGGCGCCGTGCGCCAGATGGTTGTCGTCCAGTCCCCTGACGATGTTTTCCGCCATGGACGCAAGCGCCGGGCGGATATAAGATGCCGGAATCTCTTCGCAGCCTATTTCAAAAAGCAGTTGTCCCATGGCTTACTCTCCGTCGGCTTTCTTTTTGTCCTGTTTGGCTTTTTTCTCGTTCAGACGCCCGGCCCAGCCGTTCCATTCGGCAAGCAGCACCTCGCGCAGACGCTCGTCGCCGATGTGCTTGAGGAGCGGGAATCCCAGGGCATGACGGCTCAGCACGTAACTTTCGGCCACCATGCGCGCCAGACGGCGCACGCGTGCGATGTAATGCTGGCGTTCCGTAACCGAAATTGCGCCGCGTGCATCCAGCATGTTGAAGGCGTGCGAGCACTTCAGCGCCCAGTCGTAGGCGGGGACCGGCAGACCCAGAGCGCAGGTGCGTTCGCACTCGGCCTCAGACTTGTCGAAAAGCTCGAAATGCAGCGGCACGTCGGCTTCTTCAAGATTGTAACGGCTCCAGTCCACCTCGTCGCGGTGATGCACATCGCCGTAGCTGAAACCGCCGGCCCAGTCCAGTTCGTAAACGCTGTTCACTCCCTGCAGGAAAGTGGCGATTCGCTCCAGTCCGTAGGTGATTTCCGAGCAGACCGGCTTGAGGTCGATGCCGCCGCACTGCTGGAAATATGTGAACTGTGTGATTTCGAGGCCGTCCAGCCAGACTTCCCAGCCCAGACCCCATGCGCCCAGCGTAGGCGATTCCCAGTCGTCTTCGACGAAGCGGATGTCGTGTTTGAGCGGATTGATGCCGATGGCCTTCAGGCTTTCGAGATAAAGTTCCTGAATGTTTTTCGGCGAGGGCTTCATAACCACCTGGAACTGGTAGTAACGCTGCAGGCGGTTGGGGTTTTCGCCGTAGCGCCCGTCGGCGGGGCGGCGACAGGGTTCGACTATCGCCACATTCCATGGTTCGGGACCCAGCGAGCGCAGAAAGGTATGCGGATTCATGGTGCTGGCTCCGACTTCGATGTCGTGGCCCTGACCGATGATGCAGCCCTTTGCGGCCCAGAAATTCTGCAAAGCCAGTGTAAGTTCCTGGAAATTCACCTTAAACCTCTTCTTTCAATGACGTTTCACGAGAGAAACCGGCGATTTCTGGAAAAACTCCGTTTCACCGGGCGGTACTTCCGCCTGCGCGGTTCGGGTCTGATCTTCAAGCGCCGCAGCGTCAGATTTCGACAACGCGGCAGTTCGGACTTCATTGCCGGTCAGTCTGACGAATTTACTACCATGTATGCATGCCGCAGGTCAAGCTGAGCCGGCATGCCGGCATGAAATTCCTGCTCCGGCGCTTAATGAATGTGCGTGCACACGCAATATTGCGAAGTGCTGTTCCTTGCTGATTCATTTCGTTTTTTATTTCGCTATTTCGATTGATTTAGTCGGGCTATTGCGCTAGATTCCTTGCAACGCGTTTTCTGCCCATTTTATCCGGGCGGGCGCAAACACTTTCTCAAGAGGTAAACCAGATGCAGAGCATGAAAGCCATTGTCAAAGCCAGGCCCGAATACGGCGCGGTCGAAATGATCACCAGACCCGTTCCAGAGCCGGGATTCGGAGAAGTGCTGCTCAAAAACAAAGCCGTTTCCATCTGCGGAACGGACGTGCACATTTACAAGTGGGACGCCTGGAGTCAGGCGCACGTCAAGCCGCCCGCAATCATCGGCCACGAGTTCGCCGCCGAAGTGGCTGCCGTCGGTCCGGGCGTTTCGCATGTCAAAGTAGGCGATTACGTTTCGGGTGAAGGCCATCTGGTCTGCGGTTTCTGTTCGAACTGCCGCACCGGCAACGGGCATGTCTGCTTAAGCTGGAAGGGCATCGGCTACGACGTGGACGGTGCTTTCGCCGAATATTTCGTAATGCCGGAACGCAACATCTGGCACAACGACCCCGATCTGCCGCCGGAGTTCGGAGCCATTCAGGACCCGCTGGGCAATGCCACACATGCGGTTTTCAGAGCCGATTGCGTCACTAAGAACGTGGCGGTTTTCGGCTGCGGACCGGTAGGTCTGCTGGCTGTGGCGGTGCTCAAGGCCATCGGTGCGGCGCAGATTTTCGCCGTTGAACACGGCAATCAGTACCGCATGGACCTGGCGAAGAAAGTCGGCGCAACATACGTAATAAACGCCGCCGACACCGACGTGGTGAAATTCATAAAAGATCATACCGGGGGCGCGGGCGTGGACGTGGCCATCGAAATTTCGGGTGCGCAACAGGCTATCGGCAACGCCATCGACGCAGTGCGCATGGCTGGCGATGTGGTGCTGCTGGGAACGCCGGTCGAGCCCACCGCCATCAATCTGGCCTCGAAGGTGGTTTTCCGCGCCATATCGCTGCACGGAATCACCGGGCGGCGAGTATGGGACACCTGGTTCCGCATGAAGGGCCTTTTGAAATCAGGCACACTGGATGTGGCGCCCATCATCACGCACAGCTTCCCCTTCGACGAATTCCAGAAGGGCTTCGACGTGATGATGTCGGGCCAGTGCGGCAAAGTTGTGCTGACTTTTTGATAATCGCGCCGCAAGGAGTTCGCAAAGCCGTAAAAAAAAGCCGGAACCCGCAGGGTTCCGGCTTTTTTTGTTGCGCAAATTGAACTTTCATAATGGAATCATTGACTTTGCCGGTGCTATATTTTAACTTGAAAAAATAAGGTAATCAGTTCTGCATGCCTCTTGGTTCACAAAGATTGGATAATTGACATGCTAAAAAAGCTGTCCCTGAAAAACTTTACCGTTTTTGATGATCTTGAACTTGATTTAGGCAGCGGAATCAATGTTTTCATCGGCAAAAACGGCACAGGCAAGACGCATTTGCTGAAGTTGATGTACGCAGCCTGCGATATCACAAGCACAGAGCTTAATTTTGCACATAAACTTATGGGCGTTTTCATGCCGTCCAATAACTGTCCGGGACGCCTTGTAAGGCGAGTCAGAGGAAGCTCAGAGGCTAGTATACAAATAACTCGCAATGGTAATTTGAGTCTTGCCGCTAAATTTTCGAATCATACCAAAAATTGGCAGTCTGTTGAATCTGAAGGCCAGGAAAGCTGGTCTAAAAGAAAAATAGAATCTGTCTATATCCCCGTAAAGGAAATGCTTTCAAACGCGCCCGGTTTCAGATCACTATATGAAAAGCGTGAAATACGTTTTGAAGAAGTGTACAAAGACATAGTTGACCGCGCCTATTTGCCGGTATTGAGCGGACCGACAGACAGCGAGAGAAAAAAGCTTCTCCAATTACTGGAAAAAGCAATTTCGGGAAAAGTGATTCAGAAAGGCGAAGAGTTCTTCCTGAAAAGCAAGCAGGGAAATCTGGAATTCATGTTGCTTGCCGAGGGCATAAGAAAGCTGGGTTTGCTGTGGCTGCTGATTCAGAACGGAACGCTTATGAGAGGTTCTGTTCTTTTCTGGGATGAACCGGAAACGAACCTGAATCCATCCCTTTACGGCAGTCTGATCGACATATTGCTTGAGCTCCAGCGCAATGGCGTACAGATATTTCTTGCGACGCACGATTATGTAATTCTCAAGGAAATCGATCTCAGAAAGAAAATGGCGGATTCCGTCAATTTCTATTCTCTTTACGAAAACGACGCCAAGGGAAAACACATTACATGCAGCAGAACAAGCAACTACCTTAAAATAGACAACAATGCCATTGCCGAAACTTTTTCCGACCTGTATGACCGCGAAATTGAGCGCGGCCTGAAAGGTAATGGCTGATGCCCCCGCTCGAAGAAAAAGACCTGCGGATTGAAATTCCTGCCGGGGTAAATGCCAGGAAATTCGATGCTGAGTCGCATGGCTTTATGAAAGCTGTGGACTTTATCATTGAAGAGAAAAATCGAATTATCTTTGTGGAGTTCAAAGACCCGGACAATCCAGAGTCAGAACCAAAAGACAAAGAAAAATTTGCTGATAAATTCATAACAGGGGAAAAAGACAGCGATCTTTACTACAAGTACCGGGATTCTTTTCTCTACGAATGGGCATCCGGGAGGATTGATGATTCAAAGAAGCATATTTATTGTGTTCTTGTATCGCTCGAAAGCCTTGACGCACCGTTGCTCATGGCAAGAAGCGATGTGCTGAAAAAAAAGCTTCCAGTCGGTATTCCCCAGAATACAAGCTGGAAAAAAACAATCGCAGACGGTTGCGTTGTTTTCAATATAAAATCATGGAACAAATCTTTTCCCCAATATCAGGTTTCCAGAATATCAGCTTCAACCCCAATACGGCCAACACCATAATAAAAAAAAGCCGGACCCCTGCGGGGTTCCGGCTTTTTTGTTGCGCAATGCCGATTTTTCAG
>JAKQSH010000466.1 GCA_029570245.1 Deltaproteobacteria bacterium
TTCAAGCTCGCGACCAATCTGCGGAATTGTATTTTTTCCGAAAATTACACGGGTCGGGTTGTAGAAACTGAAATTATCCATGTCAGAATCCTTTCCGGCAGTTTCAGAAAATGTCGTTATTCAGCCCAGCCCTGAACCAGATTAAGCACGGTACAGACGGCAAAAGCCATGACGCGCGTAGAAATCCATTCGCGCGGGCCGTGAAAATTCAATCCACCGGCGAAAATATTGGGTGTCGGCAGACCTTTCGCCGTCAGGCCGGAGCCATCAGTGCCGCCCCGAATCGGAAGCACCTGCGGAGTAATTCCGCAGGCTTCGACAGCTTCAAGCAGCTTTTCTGTTATTTCGGGCCTGTCCTTGAGCCAGTACGCCATGTTGCGGTACGTCTCCGTAATCTCGACCGAAACTTTCAGGCGCGGCTCTTCGTCCATGAGTTCCTTTGCGATCCGCTTTACCGTTTCGCCGCGAACCTTAAGCTTGTCCACTTCGAAATCTCTCAATATCATCGACAGTGTGGCTTCGGAAGCGTTGCCGCTCAGGTCCGTCATGTGGTAAAAACCCTGACGGCCTTCCGTGTTTTCGGGTCTTTCGTCAGCCGGCAGCTTCTCGATGAACTTGGCGGCGTATTTCAGCGCGTTAACCATGCGATTCTTTGCAAATCCGGGATGAACCGCTACACCGGTGAATTTTATACTCGCGCCGTCGGCTGAAAAGGTTTCCGAGTTGATTTCTCCCAGCCAGCCGCCGTCCAGGGTATAAGCGCAATCGGCATTGAAACGGGCGATGTCAAATTTCGATGCACCGCGCCCGATTTCTTCGTCCGGGGTTATTCCCACGCGGATTCGCGGACGCCTGATTTCTGGGTGCTTCTGCATATACTCCAGCGCAGCAAGTATTTCGGCCACACCGGCCTTGTCGTCTGCACCCAGAAGAGTAGTTCCGTCGGAGGTTATAACGGTGTCGCCTTTACAGAGCGCCAGCTCAGGCGTGCTTTCGACAGTAATGATTACTTCATCGTTCAGTCTTATGTCTTTTCCGTCGAAATTGCTGTGCAGAACCGGTTTTACGTCATGCCCGCTGAAATCCGTGGCGGTGTCGATATGCGCCAGCAGACCGATGCAGCGCCGGCTGTTGCAGTTGCTTTCCAGCGTAGCAAAAAGATAACCGTTTTCGTCTATTTCGGCATCTGAAAGTCCAAGTTTCTTCAACCGGTCGGCGACAACTTCAAGAGCTTCAAGCTGTCCCGGACTGGAAGGTGAAGTTTCGGACTCATCGCAGGATTGAGAGTCTATTTTTACCAGTTCGAGGAAATATTCCACGAGATTTGTGCCATTCAGAATTTCCTGGGAGTCTTTGAATTGAATCATTATGAATCTCCTGCGTTTGTGCGGTTATGGAAAAAGTCTTCCGAAGACAGTCAAAGATAAAACGAAGCCTTTCGACGAACAAGCTTTTTTCGCCTTATTGCTCATGGAGCGTACCGCTGAAGTGAAATTGATATTTTTCAAAAATATAGTGTTGTTTTTCGACTGATGTATAATCATAAAAAGATACTTTGCGTCTGGTGGTTCGCAAACGTTTTTCGACCGCCGCAGGGAGAGCAAAGAAAAAAAGAAAGGCAATGAGGGAGGCTGTCATGCGTATGACGAAAGTCTTTCTGTACACTGGTTCGCTTCTGATTCTTATGCTGGCATTTTCGTGTTCCGACAGCAGCAACATGGGATTTCTCGGCGGTGATGGCGTCGATGGCGATACCGATGGCGACGAGGATCAGACTGACAACATAAAAAACGATCTCTGCGATCCTGACCCATGCACTGATTTTGAAGACAGAGTTTGCGACAGCAGAACCGGCAACTGCGTGTGCAAAAGCGATTTCTGCGACATTGACGGAGTATGCATCGAAAAACGCACTCCGCATCCGGATTATGCCTGCCTCTATTGCGATCCCTCCACTGATGCCGACAACTGGACTCCGCGCGCCTCCGGTTATGTCTGCCGTAAAGCCGAAGGTGTGTGCGACGCTGTGGAAGCCTGCGACGGCGAATCGCCTGATTGCCCGGAAGACGCAAGGCTGGGCGGAGATGAAGTCTGCCGCGAAGCAAAAGGTCCATGCGATGCCGCCGAAAAATGCGACGGTGAGTCTGTCGATTGTCCAAAAGATGAATTTGTTGCGAAAAATACCGGTTGCGACGACGAAAACAACTGTACGGCGAACGACAGGTGCAACGACAGCGGAGACTGCATCGGAGAAGAGTATTCCTGCAACGGCCATGGTCAGTGCAATGCCGACAACCCCTTCTGCACCTGCAGCGGTCCCAATTATACCGGCGATTACTGTAACCAGTGTGCGGAAAACTATATATCCTATCCGTTGTGCCTGCTTGATGCCGACGCCGACGGAGTACCGGAAGACGACGGCGACGGGCAGATCGACATCTGCACCGGCGGCGATACTCTGAACTGCGACGACAACTGCCCGGCTCTGGCCAACGAAAATCAGACTGATCTTGATTCAGACAGCCTGGGCGACGACTGCGACGACGACCCTCCGGGTAATGTGACCGACGCGAAAGTATGCGTGGGCGGTTCTACAGGAAGTGCTTCTTATCAGCTGGAAGACCCTTCCTGCTACGAAGCAGACGGCTGCAACGGAGACTTCGAGCGCTGTAACCGCCGGGCCGGAAATATAAGAATCTTCTGGGATGCCCCGGCAGGCAACGCAACTCTCGGCACCGGCAGTCCGTCCGGCTACGAAATTCACGTCGTAAAGAACGAAGGATGTACCGACGCCGCATGCATATGCGACGGAATAGAATGGGACACGGCCAACGAGCCGTCGGATGCGGTGATTACACTTGATTCGCCGGCGGGAAGCGTTCACGGGGCTGTAATAAGCGGGCTCGACATCACTTATTCCACTTCATACTGCATTCTGATTAAGGCTTTCGATATCGTCGGAAACGAATCCGGCGTTACAAAATTCGGGCGTGAAGTGAATTTCTTTGTCGAAAACATCGCAACGGCAAATTTTTACGACGAAGAAGACGGCTGGCAGTTGATTGATCCGCCATACGTGGATGCCGGAGATTTCAACGGCGACGGAATGGACGATCTGGCTGTAGGAGCCGCAGAATATAACGGACTGGCCGGAGCCGTTTACATCTATTATGGTTTCGAAGATGGTCAGGAAGCGCCTCTGCCGGATCAGATCATCGAAATTGACGGAACTCTGCTATTCGGCGGAGACATAACTGTAGGAAACTTCAACGGTGACAAAACTACTGAAGGGCTGCCGATTATGGATATCGCCATTGGAGAGCTTGGTATGGAATTCGACGGCGCCGTATATCTCTATTTCGGCACAGCCGGAGGCGGACTGCCGGAAGAAGCCGATGTGTTCATAAATCACACCAGCGATAACAACAATGACTTCCGACAACTGGGTTTCGCCATGGATACTTTGAACTGGAACGGCGACGATTACAGCGATCTGCTGATCGGCACCTATGCTTTCGCCGCCCACGAAAGTCCGGTTTATCTGTTCCTGGGGCGCGAAACCTGGAACGAAAGCTACACGGCGGGCAGCGCCGTCAACCCCGCGTACAAAGGCGACGAAGACCTGGTTATTCAACGCGACGAGAACGCCTCAGGTCCTGGTTTCTTCGGCTGGGATATCGGTCACAGCGATCTTGACTTCGACGGCTACGACGAAATTCTGCTGACGCACCTCGACTACAACGGCATAGCGGGCGACGACCGCGTTTATGTCATGTGGGGCGATCCTACACTGACAGACGGAATAAACCAGGGAGCCAACACCGAGCCCGACTACGTCTCGCCGCCGAATTTCAATGTTCATTACGCCTTTGGAATTATCATCGGGCACGGTGAATTCGGGTCGAAAGTCAAGGGATTGCCGGATATGGATGTTCAGGACGGTGGAGTCAACGACGGCGCCGGAGAATTTCTTGTGCAGAAAACATCCAGCGCCGAACAGATAGTCTATCTGTACAGAGGAACCGTTGACAGCCATCAGCTCAGCATTACTCCACAGGTCTTCTCAACTCCGAACGCTCCTGCTCTCGACGACAACAACTACGGAGAAACTCTTGGAAACGCCGGCGACTTCAACTCCGACGGCTACGGAGATTTCTTCATAACCGACAACAGCCTGCTGCGCATTTACCTCGGCGCCGACAAGGACGAAGTCTCGGAATACATCGACATGCCGGGATTCTGGACACAGGGAGAGTCTGAAATGCTGCATGCTGTTGGCGGCGCGGATTTCAACGGCGACGGTCTGCCGGATATCATCATAGTCAACAAAATCAGCGGTAATATTTACCTGCTCAAGTAAAGCTCTGCTGCAGACCTTATAAAAAATGCGCGCCGCAGGCGCGCATTTTTTATGCTGCATAATGACGCTTTCAGCTTAATACTTCTCCACTGCCGATGCTCCGGTCAAGCCTGAGCAGACTCAGAACAATGCGATCGTCATCGTTGAGTCTGTCGGTAAACCAGCGACTGATAAGCATGCCGACACCGGGTCCCAGCATGAAGCCCTGACCGCACATACCGATTGCATGAACCAGCCCGTCGATGTTCGGATCGCGGTCGATGTAAGGAGAACCATCTGCTGTGTTCGGATACAGTCCGCGCCAGACGCGGCGAACTTTGGCGTCGGCTAGGCGGGGCAGTATT
Source organism: Deltaproteobacteria bacterium (assembly GCA_029570245.1). Classification (GTDB taxonomy): domain Bacteria; phylum Myxococcota_A; class SURF-8; order SURF-8; family SURF-8; genus JAKQSH01. The sequence goes on from JAKQSH010000466.1 coordinate 4,705, forward strand.
TTGAGAATCCGCCCTGACACCAGCGGCAGAAATTCGGAGGTGGACCGCACGTCAGTGCCATACATGGCCGGAGAAGGTGTCAGACAGAAAACCACCTGCCCGATTTCGTTCTGATAAAAATAGATGTTCTTCGAATTTCTGCCGTGGCGGATATCAACCACCATGGGATTGAAGAAGTGTCCCATCGGATCGGTGATTCCAGCCTCGTGCATGTCGGGCATGAGTTTTACTTCGGTTCCCGCCAGAGCCGCGATTCTATCGCCGTCTACGCCGGCTGCATTTACCGCATGTCCGCACGAATAAACACCCTTGTCGGTTTTCACCGCCTGCAATCTTCCGTTCTCGTGAACGAAAGCCGTCACGGCTTCGTCGAAGCGGAACTCCGCGCCGGCCGCAAGCGCTTCCTCGTAAAAAGCCGCCATGGCGTCAATGGTGGAGGCCGAGCCGTCGTCTTTTGTGAAAGTCGCGCCGCGCAGACCGTCTCTGACTATCCCCGGCACCAGGCGTTCGACT
>JAKQSH010000478.1 GCA_029570245.1 Deltaproteobacteria bacterium
TGTTGCATAGAATTCGACTCAGCAGCCACGGATTGCCGTAAACTCCGCGCGCAACCATTACGCCGTCGCAACCGGTTTCCTCAAGCATACACCTGGCATCAGCCCAGGAAAAAACGTCGCCGTTGCCTATAACAGGAATACTCAATGCAGCTTTCACTTCACCGATAATCACTCTGTCCGAATGGCCGTGGTACATCTGCGCACGAGTACGACCATGCACAGTAACAAGATCAGCACCTTCCTCCTGAGCCAGCCTGGCGATTTCAACCGCATTACGGTTCGAATCGTCCCACCCGGCGCGGATTTTTACAGAAAACGGCAGATCGGTTGATTTGCGGATGGCCGCCACAAGCGAGGCGAACAGCCTGGGTTGCTTCATCAGAGCAGCGCCATTGCCGCTGTTAATAACAGTTCTGGAAGGACAGCCGGAATTGAGATCGACCCATTCAGCCAGTTTTTCCGATTCTATTACATGAGCCGACCAGCTGAGGAGTTCGGGATCGTGTTCAGAAATCTGCATTGCGAAAGGCTTTTCTCCCTCACCTCGCATAAGCATCGACTTCTCGATTACATGCCTGCCTGATATGGAGCGTGCGTTCATCATTTCGGAAAAAGTTATGCCCGGCCCGAAAGGCAGCGTAATCATGCGGAACGGCGTATCGAAAACGCCGTTGACCGGTGCAAGAAAAAGCCGGTTCTTAAGCGTCAGACCGCGAATGCTTATTGGAGTATTGATATCAATCACGTTTGAATTATACCTCTTTTATGCATCAGCATATGCAAATATCATCAAATTCGAATTCAGTTGCGCTCAGCATTTGACAGCCGGGCCCGCAGCTTGATAATTTGAGCGAAAATGAAAGTATTTGCAAGCATACAATGAATCAAAAACACTATTCATACATAATTATCTCTCTCGCATGCATCATTCTGCTTTCGGCATGCGGCTATAAGACGGGGAACACACGAACTCACGAATTGCGCAAGGTCGGCACGCTGGCGATTCCGCTGTTCAGCAACTCAAGTTTCGAAGCCGGCGCAGGAGATATATTTACGGAGGCCGCCCGCAGAGTTTTTGCCTTGCGCGGAGGATTCAAGCTAAAACAGGAGGGCAGCGCCTCATATATTCTCAAAGGGCATGTGCTGTCGTCTGACAGCCGCACGGAAGCACTGAAGAACCGTACCGGAAACACACGCAGCGGAGTTTTTTCGCAGACTGTCGCAATAGAATTGCGCCTGGAAGATTCTTCCGGCAGCCTTATAAAAGAATGCAGAATTGTTGACAAGGCTGACGCTCTGGGTGGAGAATACCCCACCGATGTCGCACATAACCGCAATGTCGCATTGCAGGTTCTGGCCGAGGATATGATGCAGCGCGCCTACAATGAAATTTTTGAAGGATTCTGATGCCGCCCAAAAAAGCCGCAGCAAAAAAGAAAATACTTACTTTCGAGCAGTTCACTAAAGAAGTGCAACAGGAAAAAATCGCTCCGCTGTACTTTTTCCATGCACTGGAACGCGCCGCTCGCGGAGCTTCAGGCGGAGGCAATCCATTCAATCAGTATCTGCTTGACCGCGCAATTTCCGCCCTGCAACAGGCTGTCGTCGGCGGCAATCTCAAGGATTTCAATTACAATCTGTTTGTGGGCGGAGAAACACCCATAGACAAACTGGTACAGATAGCCGAAACTTACCCCATGATGCGCAAACGGCGCCTGATAATCCTGAAAGAAGCCGACAAGCTGCTTTCGGAAGACTGGCGTAAACTCGCAGAATACATGTCGAATCCGGCACCTACTACATGCCTGGCGCTGGTTTCGGTGTCTCCGCCGTCCGGCTCAAAAAACGCGGAAGCCGCCACGGAAGCGTTGACGCAGAACGCTTCGTGGATAAAGTTCTCCCCGCTGGCTTACCCGCGCGAAGCAAAACCGTTTATAAGTGAAGAGCTTAAAAACCGTGGAGTGGCGATAGACGCCGCAGCGCTCGATCTGCTGGTTGAAGCGGTAGGCGTCGATCTGCTGGAACTGATGGGAACTGTTGAGCAGCTCTGCATTTATATCGGCGAACGAAAAAAAATAACTCAGGCAGATGTCGAAGCCTGTACTTCCGCCGCACCGCTCGAAACCATATGGAACCTGCACGACGGATTGGCGACATTGAACACCGGAAAAGCACTGGCCGCGCTTGAGCAACTCACACGCAATGCAAAAGTTGGCGATTATCTTTTTATTACCGGATCGTTAACGCGACTGGCAAAAGACCTGCTCGAAATGCGTCTGGCGCTGGATGCGGGCAAAAATGCTTCAGACTTCGCCGGCACTGGTGGAAACCTGAGCTTTCCGATGAAAAAGAAACTGGATCAGGCCCGCCGCCTTAACGTTGCGCGCATCAACCTGATGATCCGCAAACTTCACGAATGCGACCGGAAACTTAAATCCAGCCGATTGTCCAACAAATCAATCATGGAAGAATTCGTCATCGCCACCTGCGCGCGCTGACTAATCTTCTCGCGTCAGGGTCACAGCACACCATTTTTTTAAATTTGCTAAACCGAACAGATCGGAAGTATTTTCCACCGGCAGGAAATCTCTGAGTTGCGACTTCCGGTTTCTTTTTTTACGGAATACGCTGCTCCGTTTTGTGTATCATGTGGAAAACCGCACGCCAGCAATGAACGGCAAAACTCAGAATCGAATAAATAACAATCGCAATAAACCCGAAATAATACAGTTCCGGCATATTCCAGATACATGCAACTGCAAAAAACGGCAACAGAGTCCAGACGTAAGTGTTGCGCCGTCCGGCGATCAGGCGGAATTTACGCTCGAACGGCCCCATGTCGTCAAGCTGCACACGGCGGGTAAAACGAAAAACCAGACCCAGCAGAATTTCAAGCATGTTCACGGCAAAGATGATCCAGAACAAGATATATGGAAATCCACTGCCGGAATTCAGATTCGAAAAATGGTATGCCAGCGCCAGATACCAGCCGTTTTCGTATATTTTATCAAGCAACTCTTCCAGTTGTCCCCACTTCGAAGTCATCAGCTTCATTCTGGCCTGCTTGCCGTCAAGCCCGTCCAGCACTCCGACACATAGCGCCAGCAGCAAACCCGGAACAAGCCAGCCGATTGCAAAAAAGCCCATTGCAATGAATGCCACGACATTGTTAAGCAGCGTAAGCTGATTGGGAGTAACCCGATACTCGCACAGATGGTAAACGATGGCCTTTTCTATCGGCTGGTGAATATACCAGGCTGGCCAGTCGAGAACTCGCTTCTGACCCCAGTCGAGAAGCATCTTTTTTCCGCGCCGGTTGTCGTCCGGCCCGTCAACCGGCATCCAGATATAAGCAAGGTGTCGGCGCATATCGTAGCTGTAATCAGGAAGGTCTTTTGTTCGCATAAGACGACCATTTGCAACTCTAATTTTTTCTGCCAGATAAGCGGCCAGCCAGAAGTGGTCGGAAGAAACGCGCATTCTTTCCACTGCTCCGGCCTCAAGGCGCGCACAACCGACAAAAACTTCATTGTCTCCGGCACCGGCAGACTGCATATTTTTCAATAACTTGCGTCGCCCTATCTCAATTGAATCCGAACTGTCAACAAACGCCAGCGTGCCGGACTCGTTTTTCAGAATCTGCGGCAATCTTTCGTCAAATATCATGGCGGCATCCGTCAGTAACCAAGGTTGATCGTCTGTTTCCGCAAAAGTACCACCAAGATTAAGGTTTCCGCCTTCATCCGGCCAGACCTGGCGCAGGTTCATTCTCAGTGCCGCCAGGCCGTCAATTTCATTCTGAATTTCCTCGCTGCGTCGCCCGCTTACAATCAGAACATCTTTTATGCCGATTTTACGCATAATGCGCACATGGCGTTCCAATACGCTGATGCCGCCCACTTTCACCATTGCAGACAGACGGCCGTCGTTAAAGCCGCCCGCTTTTCCGGTAGCGATAATTATTCCTCTCATGTCATTTTCCTTAGATAGAAAAGCCACACTGACTTCAACTTCCGAAAACGTTGAAGCAACCAATGTAAAAAGAAGAACAACGCAGAATGGACGCTGGGACGCTGATGCAGCTCTGCCCGAAGTTTTCACTCCGCCGCATCGATATATTCTGAATACCACAGTAACTTCAAGTGGTCAAGGCACGGTGTCGAATGATGACCCAAACCTGTGAATATCTATGGATTAAGGTACAACATGCTGCAGAATGGCTTGAACGACTTAAATTCCGCCGTAGCGCCTGCCCCTTCAATGGCTGCACTACATTCCAGTTCGTATTCAACCGGCTTCGAAAACTGCCGCGCGACGAAACCGTGAATGTTTTCTCGCTGATCCAGACCTTCAATACGCCTTATTACGTTTTCGTTCTGCAATACAAGCTTCAACGCACCTGCCCCGTTTCCTGCCTTGATTTCTATATTCTGCGGAACAGCGTAATGTTCGCCGTTTATGGGGTTGCCGAATTTTACGCTGCTTTTATTGAATGTCAGAGCCGGATTGCCGGACTTTTTTATGTACAGCCAGGAATGGCTGATACCCTTTGTCGAAGCAGGCTGAGCCAGACCACCGAAAATTACAGTGTTCTTTTTGTCGAAAAAAACGACCTTCAGCCAGCGTTTGGAAAGCTCCGCAGTGCGGATATTGCTTGCCTGATAGCTGAGCATGGCATCACCGGAAAATTTCTTTTCCACAGACTGCCCCAGATCACGTAAGCGCACCGCACCTTTAATTTCGGCTCGCGGGGCAAAAAGGATCAGATCGTAAAACCTGCTTCTTGCATTACCAAAAACCGCTTTTTCTCCGGCTGGCTTCCACGGACCGTCAAGAGGCTTAAGGACAGCCTCGATCCGCATGTCATCACTTTCAAAATTCAACTTGAATACGCTTTTTTCACGCTTGAG
>JAKQSH010000016.1 GCA_029570245.1 Deltaproteobacteria bacterium
AGCCAGGCTTCCGCCTGAGCATGTTGAGGATATTCTTCCATCTTTTTCCAGAAATCGCGGCCGTGAGTGATTCTCCGTCCGTTCCTTGTGCGTGTTTTCAGAAATGCATGTGTCATTTCGTGAAATATTGTGTCGGCGATCACATAACGCGGAACTTCACGACTGTCCAGTATCGGGTGAATTTTAATGATGTCGCTCTGTTCCGTGTAATTACCCAGATGCAGCGATCTGGGGCGGCGCGATTTAGGAAGCATCCAGGCCAACTGCGATTTTACTGAATTGTTGAAGTAGTCCCGGTTGAACTCTTCGAATATCTGTCTGATATTATGGAAACGCCCGGCTGTCTGGAGCAGTGTGCGTTCGTGACCGGTGGTGGGCTGCATGCGCTGCAGATCGTGCATATGCTGTTGAATATAAGCGTCTATTTCGCGCGGCCATGGTTGCAGGCGGCCTTCGATGACTTCGGAGATTATCAGGGCCAGCCCGGCTGGCGCCATGCGGAATATTTCGTGGATGCGCAGACAGTGCGATTCCTGGTCGCGCCTGAACGAAATCAGTGTGCTGCGATTGCGAGTCCAGACTATTTCCCATTCGAGTTCTGTCGCAGATTTCAGTGTCGTTTCAAACACTTCTACGGATGCGGACGCCTTTTGTGTCGTGATTCGCGCCTGCTTCGCCGCGTTTTCCGTACCGGTGATTGCGGTTAAGGAAAAAAGGCTTAGCTGGTTGCTGTCGATGACATATTTCTTCATTAAACGACATCCATAATACGCAGGCCGAAATCCCGCATTTTTTGCTCTCAAATATTAATCCATCATCACAAAAGGTAAAGTCGATAATTTAATAAAAGATGTGCTTGTGGTTTTTTGTTTTTAGAGGGATAATGCGCGCCTAGTTTGGCCATGGGTGCAACTGGAGTTGTTATGAATAGTTTCCGCCTCTCGTTTTTTCTTCCTTTTGTGGCATTACTTGCAATGCTGATTGTCGCCTGTTCTTCGGATGAAGACTCTGACGGTGATTATTCTCCCGATGGCGACACTGATGTTATTGAGGAAGAAATCGACGCAGATTCGGTCGATGGCGATTCTTCCGGTGATGCAGATTGGGAACTTTCAGAGCAGGACGGCGACTTGGTCGAAGAAACGCCGGAATTGCGTTGCAGCGCGGATTCCCGTTATCTCGAAGTAAAAGAAGGAGAAAACTGGCGTCAGATTGACTGCTGGGAAAATGCCGCCGGTTATTGCCGTCAGAATGTCTGCGTTCCTAACTGGATTCCGGCGGACGAAAGCGTGGCGTTCTCGTCCTGTTCCGACGATCCGCACGCCGTGCCTTATACTCTTGCCGAAAAAGCGGCGCATATGGACAAGCTGATGGAAAACCTTCATGTTCATCCCGATCACGGTCTGGTTGCTCCGCTGCTGCTTGAAGACGATTATTACGGCAACTGGGCGGCGGCCAACGGCAAAGTGCTTGAAAGCATGAGCGAAGCCGATTATCTGGCCGCTGAGGAAGCCGCCGGGTTCGATGATGTAAAGGAATATTATCCCGGTGCAAACGACGGACTTTTCACCAGCATATATGTCGCGTCGCAGGTTTTCCGATATGCCGCGACTCACGAGCGGCAGGCGCTCGACAACATAAAACTGACTCTCGGAGGAACCTACCGACAATTGCTTATTACCGGCACTCCCGGAACCTACACCCGCATGTACATCAACCCCGGAATCAAGGGATTCTCCTGCCCCGAAAATCCGTGTAACTACTGGCCGGATCATGGACGTGATGATGTGGATAAAAACGACGATCGTCTGGTTCGTGTGGAAAACGGATGCATTCAGCATTTCGGTAACGGCGAGTATGTAAGCGACTCTGAATGTACCGGCGAATGGATTACCGAGGAAACCTGCGGTCTTGATGAATTCAACGGATACTGCTGGCTGGACAACGTTTCCAAAGACGAATATACCGGACACATGATGGCCGCCGCACTGGCTTATAAGCTGGTGGATGACCCGGAAGTCAGGGCGATTGCTTCAGACATTCTCGACAGAGTCATCGAAAATTTCATCGCCAACGATCTTTCCTTTGTAGACCACGACGGAGAAATTACCGAGCACGGTGAGATGTGGGCTTACACCAACGACGGCTATCCCGGTTTTCATGCCGTGCTTGATCTGTCCTGGATTCTGGCTGGGGCGGTCGCTACCGGGCGCGAAGATTTTATGGAGTATTACGAAAACTGCCTTCTTAAAGAAGGCGGTCCTCTGCAATGCAGCCAGCGCCTTCTGGAAGATGCCGACACGTCATACATGAAGCATCTTGAAGAGGCTCTGCTGCTGTATGTCGGCAAAAACGCCTGCGGTTCCAACTGGAACAATATCAGCATGGCGTTCATTTCCATGTTTCATCTATTGTGGAATGAAACCGACCCGGAGCGTCGCGCCCGTTATCAGGCCGTCCTGGAAGATCACATGATCCGCGAGAACGGCAATTTCCGTGACGTAATCCGCCAGAAGAACGCAATGTACAATTTTATTTATGCATCTCTGCGAGACAACCGCAATGGCATGAACGTCGAAGTCGTCAATGATGCCATCTGTCAGTTGCAGCAGTTTCCCATAAGCAAGGCGGACACCGATATCAGCAACACTCAGGAGGAGCGTCCCGCCAATCCCGATTGCCCGGACCGCAGCGGTTCTGCTTATCTTGCGGATACTCCTCAGGAAATATGGCAGCGTTGCCCGCAGACCAATGTCTGGTGGAGCTGTCCTTATTACTGGGACAACTGTTCGCGCAATCCGCAGAAGCTGCATCCGGGTTCGGATTATCTGTTTACTTACTGGATGGGCAGATATTTCAATTTCATAGGGGAGGATTTCTAGCGTCTACAAATCGGACAGAAGTTTTTTTGTTTTCTTGAAGTACGATATAAAATACAATCCCCGCAGAGTTCGGGGAGCCTATTTAACGGATGGTTAAGAAATGTTGATTACAGGAGCTGAGGTTCTGTCGTTGCTGGCGTGCGGGTTGACCGGGCTGGGCGCGCTTGAATCCGCTTTGCACAGAAGAAATCTGTCGAAAGTTCCGGTGCGCATTCATGTCAGCGGAACCCGTGGCAAATCCAGCGTAACACGCCTTATCGCCACCGGTCTTTCCATGTCGGGGCAGCCCGCCACCGGAAAAACGACCGGTACTCTGGCGCGAATGATAATGCCGGATCAATCTGAATTTCCAGTATATCGTCCGCTTGGTGCGAACATCATAGAGCAGAAGCGCATCATCGCCACCACTGCGAAAATGGGCGTGCCCAAAATTGTTATTGAATGCATGGCTTTGCAGCCGATTTTTCACTGGATAAGTGAAAGGCATCTGGTGCGGGCCACTCACGGCGTTATCACCAACATCCGTCCCGATCATCTTGACGTTATGGGGCCGACAGAACGTGATGTCGCGCTGGCTATTGCCAGCATGGTTCCGGTAAAGGGGACTCTCTATACTGCAGAGGTTCGCAACCTGGACGTGCTGAAAATGGCCTGTGACGACCGCAAAACCAAACTGGTCGCAGTCGGTCCTGAAGATGTTGCCGCCGTCACCGATGAGGAAATGTCGGGCTTCAAATATTCAGAGCACAAAGAGAACGTAGCGCTGGTTCTGCGTATTCTGGCCGACTTCGGAATCTCGCGCGAAGACGCCATCAGGGCTTTGTGGCATACCAATCCCGACCCCGGCGCGCTGACCGATTACAAACTGGATTATTTCGGCAGAAAAATAATCTTTGTAAACGCCTTCGCCGCCAACGACCCTGAATCGACTGCTCGCGTCTGGAACACCATGCTGCAGCGTTACCCGAATGTTGACAAGGTTATCGCCCTGTTCAACATGCGCGCCGATCGTCCTTCCAGAACCATGCAGCTTTCAAAAGAATCGACTTTCTGGCGTGACGCCGACAAGGTAATTCTCATCGGCACCGGCGCATATCTTTTTGCAAGTCTGGCAACCAGGGATGGAGTTGATCCGGGCTTGTTTTCCAGTGCCGAGAACGACAATATAGGTGATATTTTCGAGATGATACTTGAGAACTGTAAGGATTCCGGTTCTACAATCGTTATTGGAATGGGCAATATAGGCGGCCCCGGACTTGGCCTTGTAAGGTATTTCAGGAACCGCTCCACACAAGAGGTGTTTTAATGACTGAGCTGTTACCGCTTTCAATAGGAATAGGTCTTGCCATAGGCCTTCTGTTTACGGAGGTTTTCGGCATCGCCACCGGAGGTATGATCGTTCCGGGATACATGGCGCTGTATCTCACGCGTCCGCTGGACCTCGGTCTTACCATTGGTGTCGCGTTTGCAACGTTTGCGGCTGTCCGTGCACTTTCGCTGTTTGCCATAGTCTACGGACGCCGCAGAACCGCGCTGATGATCCTTTTCGGGTACATACTCGGAATGATGGTCAGACGTCTGCCCGGCCTTGAAGGTGTCGATTACGACGTGATCGGCTTCATCATTCCCGGACTCATCGCGCTCTGGATGGACAGGCAGGGCGTGATGCAGACCATGGCTTCGCTGATTATCGTATCGGTTGTCGCCAGGTTGATACTTACTCTCTTTGTCGGAACGGAGCTCCTGTCATGAAAAAGCTCTACTGGAGACCTCAGAAAATATCCCTTAAGCTGCTTTGGCTCATCGCGCTTGTTGCGTTGGCCGGATTTATCCTTACCGAGCGTTATTCGTTCAGCGAAAAGCAGCCATACTATGAAGAAAAAATAAAGGCGGCCAAACTGGCCGAGAAAGCTTTCGATCTGGTCAAGGCCGAGCGCATAAAGCGCGGCTATCCGATCGACATAGAGTCCGATCCGTTGCAGTCGGGTCTTATCGGCGAACTGCTTACGCCGGTTACAACCAACCCAGGTCACCTGCCGGCCAAGCAGACTTCCATCAACCCCAATTTCGCTGCCGTCATTGTACATATGCTGAAGCGCGCCGGAGTGGAAGAAGGCATGACTGTCGCCATAGGTCTTTCCGGTTCTTTTCCGGCGCTCAATATCTGTACGCTGGCCGCCGTAAAAACGCTTGGACTGCGTCCCATCATTATTACAAGCGTGGGTTCTTCACAGTGGGGAGCAAATCTGCCGAATTTCATGTGGCTTGACATGGAGAGCTATCTTTATGAACAGAGAGTCTTTCCATACAAGTCGGTGGCTGTGAGCCGCGGCGGTATTGATGACCGTGCGCTTGGTCTGCCGAGGGAAAGCCGTAAAATGCTGGACGATGTTATAGCGCGTTCCGGCGTTTCTATGATACAGTTCAGCAATTACGACGAGAGCGTTGAATTGCGCATGTCGATTTATCGTGAGTATTCCGAAGGCAAGGATATCATGGCATACATCAACGTCGGTGGAGGAACGACATCCGTTGGCGGCAAGGTCGGCAAGGTAATGTTCAAGCCCGGTCTTAACCGCACCATGCCCAAGGGCAGCGCCGACATAAACTCCGTAATGACCCGTTTCGCCATCGAGGATGTACCGGTCATTCACCTTACAAAAATCGACGTTCTGGCCGAAAGATACGGCCTGCCGCTCATCCCGTTGAGAATGCCCATTGTCGGTGAGGGAAGCATTTTTGTGAAAGAGAGCAAGTCCATGCCGATGGTGGCCGGTCTGCTCGTTCTGATTTTCATATTGCTTATCGCCATCGTTCGCCTTGACTGGGGTTATCGTATGATAAGCTCAAGCAAACGTGATAAGCCGTCAATGAAGCCGGAGCGGATGGTTTAGCCCTGCGATCCAGGCAATAAAACAAAAAGAAGGTCACGGAACACCGTGGCCTTTTTTTCTGAAATGATCAGGCTGCGAAAAACCTGACGGATAATCGTCCTGCCAGAACTGCCGCCAGTCCCAGAATAACGTTCATGCTGATGTTCCATGCGCCCAGCATGTATTCGCCGTTCTGCAGGTATTTGAATGTGTCGTAACCGAAAGCCGAAAAAGTCGTGAATGACCCCAGCAGGCCGACTATCACAAAGTGCCTGAGGTTAGGGTTGATGTCCGTATTTTCATCAATTGTTGCGCTGATTGCCCCTATGATGAAACAGCCGATGATGTTTACCAGCAGTGTTCCGAGGGGGAACGCGACAAGACCTGATTTATTAACAATGCCGGAAAGCCCGTAACGGGAAATCGCTCCTATAAAACCGCCAAGCCCGATAATAAATACTTCGTTCATTTGATGCTTCTCCATTTTTTCCAGGCGGTATTTACACTGACCCGTCTGGAGTTTTCCGCGTTCTGATACATGCATTGTGGTTTTTTGTCAATCTTATTATAACCAGCTCGGTGCCGACAATTGTACGTATGGGTTTCTCTGTAATATATTCAGTTGAAATATATTGCGTATTTGCCGGAAAAAGAGCAGAATCACTTCCACAGATGGTACGCCTGCCCGCCGCATAGAGTGGGAAGGTGAAGAAGGGTTTAAGGGAAATCATTTTTTGTTGATAAGGCGAACCTTTTTGTCGTCGGTTTTTGTTCCGGCGGAATTACGGTTTCGTGTCGGTTTTTTCAGGAGGGCTGTTCTGCTGAGGAAGGACTTGTATGAAAACAAAGTATCAGGGAGTTAATTATGAGAAGAAATATTCTGTCTGTGCTGTTTATCATGTCTTTTTTCATGCTGATTCATGGCTGTCTGGGCGGCGATGATGAAAACGCGGGCGGGCACGAGGGTGAAACGGCTTCGGCGGACATCACAGCGCTTGAAGGCGGAACGCTCAGTACCCCATCCGGTGCGGCATCCATTGATATTCCGGCGGGTGCTCTGGCTGAGGACACCACAATTACCATTACATCTCTTGGTGTTGACGATCAGCCGGATGCCGAAAACCTCGGTTCCGATGTTTATGAATTCGGCCCGGACGGCACGGAATTTCTCGCTCCGGTAACAATCAGCCTGGTTCTTGATGTTGATGTTCCAGAAAAAATGCAGGCAGTTCTGGCCGTTCTGGACGGCGAAGAATGGACGACGGTTGAAGGCTCCGCGCTTGACGGCAATACTGTCGCCGGTCAGGTAACGCATTTCTCTAAATATTCGATTCACTTCGTCGGTGACGACACCGTGCTTGAATCCGAAGATGAAGTTTGCAAGGACCTCAATTTTACAGCCTGCGGAGGCGATGTGGTTGGAAGCTGGAAGATATTGAGCATGTGCACCAGCAGAACCATCGCAGGTGAAAATCCGTTCGCAGACAAACCGGCCTGCGCCGATGACATTTTCGAATTCAACGTGGATTGGATAGGTGAGATTACTTTCAATGAAGACGGTACTTACGAAAACACCATGGGAATGTCTTACTGGACGCATCTTGAACTGACTGACGAGTGCCTGGGTGAGATCGTGAACGGCGCCACCACTGATTATACGATGGTGTGCCAGAAAATGTTCTCTGATGAAGACAATGAAGAGTCTTTATGCACTTATGAAAGCGGCCTGTGCAAGTGCGATACAAAGCCTGAAACCAGAAACATCGACGATTCTCAGAACGGAACATATACAATCGAAGGCAACAACATGATCCTCGATGACGGAGACGATGAGGTCGAAACTCTTCCGTTCTGCGTAGATGGCGACCGCATTGTTGTTGAGTCCGCCGATGACGATACGCAGGATGTGTCGCATTTTGTTTGTGAAAAACTCTAATACATTATTGATGTTCGCTTAAACAGAAAGCCCGGATTCGAAAATCCGGGCTTTCTGTTTAATAAGTTGTCATATCTGTGAATTATCAGTATTTTTCCAGCCACCTGAAGAAAGCATCGGCGCTGAAATCTTTCATTCCATCGGCAAAGAGCAGATCGGCCATGATGAAATTCGCATCCAGTGGGTCTGTTATGGTGGGGATTGCGACACAGCGCATCCCGGCCCTTACCGCCGCTTCGACGCCGTATTGAGTATCTTCAAGCACAATAGCTTCGGCGGATTTTATACCTAGCTTTTCTGCCGTCAGCAGAAAAATATCCGGCGCCGGTTTGCCGCGCGGTACTTCTTCCGACGACACCAGCAGTTCGAAATATTTACGCAACCCGACTATTTCTGTCAGTTCTTCGATTACTTCAGGTGAAGAACCGGATGCTATAGCCAGTCGGTATCCTTCTGCAGCCAGTCTCTCGACCAGTTTTTTCATTTCGGGGAATGCCTGCGTATTGCGTCTTGCTATATCCATATAATAGCGGTTCTTTTTTTCCAGCAGAACCTCCATCGGATCGGACAGATTGTATCGGCGGCGCAGGTCTTCCATCATAAAACTGTTGCCGACGCCGACGTATTTTTTCTTCATCTCCTCGCTGAACTCCACGCCGTAATCGGCCAGCAGCATTCTATCCGATTCATAATAGTTCGGCTCGCTGTCTATAAGCGTTCCGTCCAGATCAAAAATGATGCCTTCCGGCTCCGGGTATGCATGGCGCGGAACGCCGCTTTTCCTGCTGCCGAGATGAATTTCTCCGCTGTCATTAAAGAATTTAGATACGAAATTGCCTATTTCCTGGGCGGATTTGCCGACTGCTGTATAAACAGTCTGATGTTCTTCCTGATTTTTTTCATTTTGCGACAGCACTATTGTATTTGAGCCGTATTTAAGTACGGATGCTGAAAACGACTGATGGTTTTCAGCCGGAACTCTGTGTATGAGGTCGCAATTCAGCTCGTTCCTGAGCATGAGTTCGGTGCCGTATAAGTCGTCGGTTGTAATGTCGGCCTGATGCATTTTCTGCTCCTGCTTTCTTCGCTGCTCAAAAGAAATTGCGCAGAAATATAACACAGAAAATAAAAGAAGAAAGCCATAAAGACCATTATCTTTAAATTCTCATATTTAATATGTTCGATTGTTGTTGCAGCGGAATGGACTTATTAAAAGAAAAGTATTTTCAATGCATTAAGGCGCTGTCGCAGGCTGATTTTGTCGCAACATGTCAAAAGTGTTTAAAAATATTGCCAAGTGTTCAGGAAAAATATATATTTAGAAAGGTCGTGCTTGCTGCAAAGAAAAAACAAAGGGGTGTTCTTAACGTTTTCTTTATCTGATGCAGGGGCTGTCGTGTCTCAAAAATGCAGTTGATTTCCATGGAAGGAAAAAATGCATATTGACAGAGACGATGAAATAAACCTTGGCGGAACTTCCGGTAAATCAGAGTTGAGCATTGACGGCTATGTGGATGGCTTGGTTTTTGACTGTTCTGCGGAAAAGGTTTTCACGTCCGACCATGAAGGGTATTTCCTGCGCGTAAACAAAGCATTCTGTGATTTCATGGGCTGTAAGGCAGAGCAGCTTGTCGGGCGCAATGTCAGAGCATACATGTCCAACAAAGACGTTCTGCTGCTGCCGGAAATGATTTCCGGTCTGTGGACCAGTGGCAGGGCGATTTTTGACGTTAAAGTTCTGGTGTCCGACCATTCCGAAAAATACGCTGAGGTTTCATGCCGGATTCTGCAGGACGGCAGCATCCTTGGACTGGTGCACGATATTACCGAAAGAAAGCGCCAGGAAGACGCGCTCAGTCTTGCATACGAGGAACTGAATCAGATATTGAATACGGCAATCGACGGCCTGCGCGTGGTCGATAAGGGTTTTAATATTCTCAACTGCAATGAGCCCTTTGCTCATCTGGTGAGAATGGAAAAGAAAGATATTATCGGCAAAAAATGTTTTCAGGTGCTGTACGGTCCGGCCTGTCATACTCTCGAATGTCCGTTACGGAGAGTTTTTCTTTATCAGCAGCCCATCGACGGCGAGGTCGGAAAATTCAGGCTTGACGGCAGTTCGGTTGCATGCATCCTGCGTTCCGTTCCGCTGCGCAGCAGAGACGGGCGCGTGATAGGGATGGTGCAGAATTTCAAGGACATATCCAATATCAAGCGTTACGAGAATGAATTGCTGGAGTACCAGGAACGCCTGCGTTCGCTGGTTTCTCAGCTGACGATTGCCGAAGAAGAGCAGCGGCGCGAAATTGCGACCCACCTGCACGACGACACTTGTCAGAGCATGGCGCTTTCGATAATGCAGTTGAGGCGTGTTATGAGCAGAATTGAGGACGAAAAGCTCGTTCTGCAAATGAAAAATGTGGTTGATCTGCTCGAAAAAACCATGCAGGGCGCCCGCTCTCTGACTTTCGACATCAGCCCGCCGGTGCTGTATCAGTTCGGGCTGGTTGAAGCCGCCCGACGGTTGTTCAGAAAAATTCAGGTGGATATTGGTATAAATGCGGAATTCGCGGCTGACGAATCCACCCTTGACCTGCCTCAGCAGCATCAGATAATGCTTTATCACATGCTGCGCGAATTGCTTTACAACGTTGCTAAATATGCCAGCGCAAACAGCGTGAAAGCTTCAATCCAGAAAGAAGCAGAAAATACAATTCTGGAAGTATGTGACGACGGTGTCGGGTTCGACCCTGAATCGGCGCTGAAGCCGAAAGACAACAAAGGGTTCGGCCTTTTCAGCATAAGAGAAAGACTGAAGGCGGTTGGTGGAGAAATGCAGATTTTTTCCGGTGAAGGAAAAGGAACACGGGTAAAAATCGTGCTGGGTTCGGCAATTCGATGAAAAAGCGGGGGATTTAGCATGAAGAAACGAATACTCCTGGCAGACGATCATACTATTTTCCGGCAGGGCGTCAGAAAAATGCTGGAAGAGGAAACCGATTTTGAAATAGTAGCGGAAGCCGAAAACGGGCGTAAGGCTCTGCGCATCATAAACGAACAGCATGTGGACGTTGTCGTCATGGATATCAGTATGCCGGACTTGAACGGCATTGAAGCCACCAGGCAGATAATGCACGATTCTCCCGACACAAGAGTCGTCGCGCTTTCCATGCATGAAGACCACAACTACGTATCTCAGATGCTGCAGGCCGGAGCCAGCGCATATCTAATAAAAGGTGCGGATATCAGCGACCTTGTAAGAGCCATCCGCTCGGTGCTTGAAGGCCATGCTTTCCTTAGTCCGCAGATTGCAGGTTATGTGGTCGATACGTATTCCGGTAAAATAAAAAATGCTGCGGTGTCCATGGCGGAATTGTCCGGTCGCGAGCGCGAGATAGTTCAGCTGATTGCAGAGGGGAAATCTTCGAAAGAAATAGCCGGAGAACTGTTCATAAGCGCCGGGACTGTTGAAAAACACCGCAAAAACATTATGGAAAAGCTTAATATTCACAGCATCGCCGAGCTTACGCGCTACGCCATAAAGAACGGTTTGAGTTCGCTCTGATGCTGGCTTTCAGGAACTGAAAAAGGCTTGGCGTACCCATTTTCTGAACTCTAATTACCCATTTTCACCGATTTACTTTATAAATATTTTGTCTAAGAATAACGATCATGGGATCAAGGATATTTCTGTAGGTTGTCCTTCTCATTATCGGGAGTTTTTCACAACAAAAGTTATTACTCAGGAAGGGTGTTGCGGTGATTCCCGTAAAAAACGAGTATTCAATTGGTGAAGTGGCGCAGATTCTTGGAATGAAAATTTCCGAGTTGCAGCGACTATGTTCGGAAGGCGCCATAAAGGCTACTCTTAACAAACTCACCATGACCTGGAAGATCGCCCAGGAAGACCTTATATCGTTCATGGAAGACGATGGCAGAAGCACATTGATCTTCACTCGTGCAGATATCCCGTCAGGCCGGAATCTGTCGGTGCTGATTGTTGACGACGATCCTTCAGTTGTCAACTTTATGAAGAAAGCCATTGCAAAACTGCTCGATGGCGTTCAGGTCGAATCTACAGACAACAGTTATTCCGCCCTGAGCATGCTTCTCCAGAATACGCCGGACCTGCTTGTTCTTGATGTGATGCTGCCAGGCATGAACGGCGCACAGCTTCTTCGGGAAATTAGAAGCAACGAGCGTATTGCATACGTAAAAATTCTTGCGATTTCCGGCTACCCGGAATCATTGCAGGAAATGAAAGACTTCGGTGTGGACGATGTGCTGGCGAAACCTTTCAAGG
>JAKQSH010000029.1 GCA_029570245.1 Deltaproteobacteria bacterium
AGGCTCAAGGTCAAGTAAAGGAAACTGACAAAAACGCAGCATCTGTTCAGTATATTCCTGTTCCGACTGGTATTTTTACATTATCGAAGCATAACATTAATGCAAAATTCAGATTTTTGAAGTATACTTGTCGAATGGAAACAATCCTTCGTTTTCAACAGGAGGTCACCTTAATGAACACCAGAAAAATCGGCGCACTGATGCTGCTTTCAGCCTGCATCTTCACCATGTACTCATGCGGCGAAGGATCGGGCGGCTCGGATGGAGATGCTGAGTCGGAAACTCCGATGGGAGACGAATGCATCGAAGACAGCGATTGCGACCCCGGTCTGTTGTGCGAGAACGGCTACTGCATACAATCCAACCCCGGCGACGGCGACGAAGAAAACGGCGGCGACATTATAGAAGGCGAAGCCGAAATGACGCTTTCGAGCAACCCGGTTGATTTCGGAGCGCCCATAATCTTCCAGAAAACACAGCGCAGCCTTGAAATCGCAAGCGTCGGAGAAGGCACGCTTCAGATCGACTCCATCGAGCTTGACGGCTCCACCAGCAGGGAATATTTCATCGAAAACACACCGGACGGCACCATTAATCTCAATCCGGGCGAAAGCTTCACACTGGTTATCGCCTACATACCCGAAGACGCAGGAGTTGAAAACGGCCTGCTGAAAATCTATTCCAACGACACCGAAAACCCGGTGACTTCGGTGGAGCTTACCGCCACTTACAAAGGTGAGGCGGATATCGAAGCCGATCTGGACACCATCGACTTCGACAAAGCCCAGGTAAACGGCGCTTCGGTGTCGAGTTGCGTAACAGTTTCAAACGTACCGACTGACGAAGACGACAACATCGTCATAAAAATCAACGGCGTCAGCATTCACTCCGGGCAGAACCTCACGTTCGAAGTCGCCAGTGAAACAAAGAACGCGCTGCCCATACTGCTGCCGCCCGGCGGCGAAAAAAACATCTGCGTGATTTTCCATCCCACCAGCGAAGATGAATTCGAAGACACTTTAATAATTTACAACGACGACCAGGACGAAGCCGAAAGGCAGCTGTCCATAGCATTGAAGGGAGACGGCGTAGTTCCGCGCCTTCAGATAGCCCCCGCCGCAATCGAATTCGGAGACACCAAACTAAACACCGTCATCAACGAACCTGTGGTGCTGAGCAACATCGGCGGATGGCCGCTGAAGATTTCTGCGGCTTACATGAAACCCGGCTCTTCGGCGGATTTCAGCGTCGATACGCTGGGCAACATTCCTTCCGGCGGCGCGGAAGTCCAGCCCGGAGCAAACATTCAGGTCATGCTGCGCTACGCACCCATAGGCGTCGGCCTCGATTCCGGCTCGCTGCTGGTGCTGAGCAACGATCCTTCAAACGGCCAGGCGGAAGCCGCCGTAAACGGCAATGGAGTGTATTCGACCATTTCCGCCAGTCCGACTTCACTGATTTTCCCGGACACGCCGCTCTGGGCCACCTCGCAGATAACTCTTACCGTAACCAACGACGGCAACGCCGAAGTGAACGTGCAGAACGTCGATATCTCGAACGCCATAGAGGGCATCGTAACGCTGCAGAACGCCGACACCGCACTGCCGGCGGTAATCTGCGCCGGAAGCGCACATGAAGGCTGCGTGGAGGAACTGGAACTGGTTTTCGATTTCGCACCTACGGCTGAAACGCATTACAGCGGCAGCGTCGATATCGTCACCGACGACACGAATTCCGACCTGAATGTTCTGGCCAGCGGCAACGGCGTAATGCCGCACGCCGGTTTCGAACCCGACCCTGAAGTTGAAATAGACCTGGGCGACATCTGCCTGAACGACTGCAAAGAATCCTCCTTCACGATCAGCAACAGCGGCGGATATGACCTGGTTGTCGAATGTCGTGAATTTGATACTGTCTGCGTCCTGGGCGAAGAAAACAATCCGCTGACGATTCCTCCCGGAGAAAGCGAGGAAGTAAGCATGATGTTCTGCCCTTCAGGAATTGCAAGCACGCAGAAAATATCGGTTTCGCTTGAAACAAACGATCCTGAAAATCCCCTGCTGCAATATGAGTATTCCTTCAACGGAGTCGATCCAATCGTCGATGTGACGCCGAACGAGGAACTGCACGATTTCGGCGAAGTTCTGATCGGCCTTTCCGGCGTGCCGGTTCAGTACACGATTCGCAACACCGGCATCGGAAGCCTCTTCATCACCGGCGTTGAACTGGTTTCCGGCAGTTCCAATTCGTTCGCCATCGAAGGTCTGCCCGCCGCAAAAGACGGGCAGCTCGATGTGGAATTGAGGCCGGTCAGCCTGCACCCGGAAGATTATCTGTCCTTCACGGTCGCATATCGCCCGCTTACCGAAGATACACACGTCGGCAGAATCGTAATAACCAGCTCGGACTGCGAAAACAACCTTTACGAAATCGACCTCAGCGGCAGCGGCATCGGCTGCGCCGAAAACTCGCATCTGTGCGGTTCCGAATGCGTGTCCTCCTCGGACGTGGCGCACTGCGGAGCAAGCTGCAACCCCTGTTTCGATCCGCCCAACGGAACGCCTCTGTGCAAAGAAACCTTTGACGGCTGGGCCTGCGGCTTCGAATGCGATCCGGGCTACGCGCCCAAAGGCGACTCGTGCGCTCCGCTTGAGGAATGCTGCGGCGCGTCCTGCATCGACTGCACCATGCTGAATCCGCCGCATTCGACTCCGCAGTGCATCGACAACGCCTGCGACTTCGTCTGCGATTTCAACTACCACGAAGAAGGCAACCTGTGCGTGCTTAACGCCGCACCCACCTGCTGCGGCGAAAGTTGCATAAACTGCACTCTGCTTGTCGAGCCGCACCAGGACGCTTACTGCGTGGATGAACAATGCACCTTCCTCTGCTCGGAAGGCTACGACGACTGCAACGTTCAGGCCGGATGCGAAACCGCAATAAGCGGCAACATCGACAACTGCGGCGACTGCGGCTATTCGTGCAACGAACACGCCACGGCCAACATGCACGCCACGGCCTGCCTCAATTCAGTCTGCCAGTACGCCTGCGACAGCGGCTACGCCGACTGCTCCTCTTCGCAGGCGGGCTGCGAAACGAACATCAACCAGAACATCAACAACTGCGGCGCATGCAATTACGTGTGCAGCCAGCACAATCCGGTTCACGCACACCCAGTATCATGCAGCGCCGGCGTCTGCCAGTATGCCTGCGACAGCGGCTACAAAGACTGCACGGGGGCCGACGGAAACTGCGAAACCGCCACCGACAGCGACGTTTACAACTGCGGAGCCTGCAACTGGGTCTGTCTCTCGCATAAGCCGGCCAACACCAGCGTACAGAGCTGCACATACGGCGAGTGCATCTACAAGTGCAACAGCAACTACGGCGACTGCACCACCGCCGACGGCTGCGAAACATACCTGCTCACTTCCACACAGCATTGCGGCCAGTGCAACTACAACTGCGACGATCACAAGCCGCTGCACGCCCAGACAAAATCCTGCGGCGCCACCGGCTGCATTTACGAGTGCATCACGCCATGGAACGACTGCAACGGCGACGGCTCCTGCGAAACCGACCTGAGCAGCGATCCCAACAACTGCGGCATATGTTTCAAAGACTGCGATAATTTCACCCCAGCCAACATGCACGCCACCGGCTGCAATTCCAGCGTGTGTCAGTTCGCCTGCAACGACGGTTACGGCGACTGCACCACACTCGCAGGCTGCGAAACGGCCACATCGAACAATCCGCTGCACTGCGGAGCCTGCAACTATCAGTGCGCCCAGCACACGCCGCCGAACTCCACCGTCACCGGCTGCGCAAGCGGACAGTGCCAGTACGCCTGCGCCAGCAATTATCTCGACTGCACCACGGATGCAGGCTGCGAAACATACAAACTGACGAACGTCAACCACTGCGGCGCCTGCAATTATGCCTGCGCCGATCATGCCCCGCCGCACATGCATTCCATCGGATGCTCGAACGGTGCGTGTCAGTTCGAATGCGACAGCGGCTGGAGCGACTGCAACACCAGCAGCGCTTATCCGGGTTGCGAGACGCCCACCGGCAGCGATGCAAACAACTGCGGCACATGCGGCTACATCTGCAGCAGCCACGAACCGCCGAACTCATACACAGAGTCCTGCACCAGCGGTCAGTGCATCTTCAAATGCGATCCCGGCTACGGCGACTGCACATCTTCGTCAGGCTGCGAAACAAACGTCAACATCGACCTTGCAAACTGCGGCTCCTGCGGCAACATCTGTTCGGCCTCGATACCACCCAACATGACAGTCGCCGGATGCAGCGCCGGAATCTGCGAGTATTCTTGTCAGTCAGGCTATAAAGACTGCACGACTTCACCCGGCTGCGAAACGAACTCGGACTCCGATATTAACAACTGCGGCGCATGCAACAACAAATGCAGCGACAGCGCCCCGCCGCACATGCACGCCTCTTCCTGCCTGGCCGGGGTCTGTCAGTACGAATGCGACACCGGCTACAAAGACTGCACACCGGCTGCAGGCTGCGAAACCTACATTTATTCCGATGCAAACAACTGCGGAAACTGCAATTATGTCTGTTCGGCTCACGCTCCATACGAAAGCGTGGCGACAGGATGCAGCAACTACACCTGCCAGTATGAATGCACCGAGGATCACGGCGACTGTTCCATCCTGAACGGCTGTGAAACCGATCTGGCAACGGTTGAGAACGCCTGCGAAGGCGGAATAACCATGTACCGCAACACCGGCGAAAGCACGATTTCCGGCGACGAAGCCGCGCATGTGACATATGAATACACCAGCTACGGCAGCAAATGGTACAAAGTCACCGTAACCGACGACAACTCCGGCTTCGAACCCGACTACATCTCGGTGCGTTTCCATCTCGAAGTTCCGCCCGGAGTCGACTACGATCTCGAAGTTCGCGACGGCTGCGACACTCTGGTGGGATATGCAGAGAGCGGCGGTCAGGGGGTGGATGAAATCATCGACGTAACCTGGACAGACACGCCTGTTTTTGACAACGACAAAACCATTTACGTCAAAGTTTACCTGTACAGCGGCAACAACTGCGGAAACTGGAGCTTGACGGCAGCCGGCAACGTACACCGCAACTGAAGCAGTAAATTCAAGACACTAAAAAAGCGCGGTTATAAAACCGCGCTTTTTTATTATGAGGAAATTCATCTTTCCGTAATTCGAGTGATGTACGCCTTCATGCGCTCCATTGCGCCTTCAG
The DNA here is from genome assembly GCA_029570245.1 of Deltaproteobacteria bacterium. Lineage (GTDB taxonomy): Bacteria > Myxococcota_A > SURF-8 > SURF-8 > SURF-8 > JAKQSH01. The sequence continues at coordinate 5,251 of JAKQSH010000029.1, forward strand.
AAGCGCGTGTGTCCGCATGAAAACTGAGGCTGTAGCCGCTGAAATGTTGCAACGCATCGGTAGCCCCACCTTCGGCGATGCTCACAACAATCAGATCGTCGCCGCTGCGGAATTCGATATTGAGACCGCCTGCGTCGTTCTGTGCAATGCGCCTGAAATTCAGACCGTCGTATGAACCAGCTTCTTCCCTTATGATATCGCCGAAAAGCGCCACCAGATGCCGCAGCATGCCGGCCAGTTCGGCATGATCCCAGTCGTCACGCAGACGCAGACTCCACCAGCGCAGCGACTCTGCACCTTCCAGCTCCGGCGGGCATTCGATAAGCGCGCCCGACGAAGAAACGCCAGCCGCCGCGATTTCTTCCTTCACATGCGTGTCTGAAATTTCAGGTTCAGCCTCAACAAATGCGGTCTGCGAATCCTTAACTTTCATCCGGTCGGCAAGCGTACTTTCCGTCGCCCGCAAATGCTCTGTCGAAGGGGCCGAAGCCAGACTTTCGCGGCTGAAGTCGATAACGACGCCAGATTTTCCCCACTGCGTCGCCGTCCCTCCGGCGCTCGGCAGACGGCTGAGTTCGTCGCGGATGTAATCACCGCGATCTCCGGCCATTTTTATGTTTGCGGCGCACCAGCCGCATTGCGCACAGTTGCGGTCGCAACTTGAAATGCGCTCGAAGGCTTCTTCTGTTTCGCGATAGCCGATTACCGGATGAACGTCGCTTTTCATCGCCAGATAGTTGCGCATGTTGATGATGTTGTTCTCGGTTGAAGCGCGCCGGTCGGTGATTTTAACAGAATCGAGTATTCCTTTGTAGCGCGGCAGCGAGAACGGCAGTATCTCTTTTTTTGCCCAGTGCCATGGCGGCAGACTGTGGCGCAGCTGCAGGCAGGGCGAATTCACGTCCAGCGTTTCAGGTTCTTCGCTCCAGCGGCTGTTCTGAGAGCCCAGCAGGGCGACATGACGCATCTGCAGCGGGCATTCGGGAATGCACTTGTCGTCCATGACGATCTTGATTTTAAGGCCCAGGTCGCGAATCTGCCGGATGCGGCGCAGATTTTTGTTGATTATCTCGCTGACGACGATGAAGTCGGCTCCCACCCAGTCGCGCCAGATTTGCGCAGCTGCCTGAGAACGCACGTCGGCGCTGATGGATGAACCCAGGCTGATGTCGGGAAAAGGCTGTCTGATTATTTCGGCCCAGTAAAGATCGGAAAGCGTGACACGGATCAGGCCGCACTCGTTGAGTTTTTCGAGATGCCTGAAAACCGGCTGGCGCGGAATGTCCGTTCTGGCGCCCATATTCAGCACGATGTTCAGCCAGATGCCGCGCGACTTGAGCTCCGCTGCGACGCCGCACAGCACCTTCAGATATTCGTCAGGCGTCTGTTGCAGGTCCCAGATGCGCAGGCTTGGGAATATCGCCGGATGCAGCGGTGCGTAAACCTCGCCGATGTACGGAAAATACGGCTCAATCGCCGCCAGCATATGCGGGTCGTGGTTGTATGGAAAGCTCATGTGAAAACCGCAGTCCAGAAAAGCCTGGAAGGCGGCTTTCTCTTCCTGACTCAGAGGGCGGTAACTGTATGTTTCCTGCGCCATACGTTTTCTTCCGAACGCCCTCAGTGAACTTTCCCGCCGTTTTCTCCTTCACCGAAAGGGTCTTCGGATGTGGAGCGGCTGATGGGAATTTCGCCGAACTTGCGCTCGTAGATTTCGACCTGCCTCTGGACCAGCAAAGCCATGCGCTTCAAGTGTGCAGGGCTCATAATTACGCGCGAGCGCAGTTTGGCCTTGGGCGACTGCGGCGGAATATAAATGAAATCCAGCGCAAATTCCGTCTCGGAAGCGTTGACCACCATGAAATTGGAATATACGCCCATGGCCGTCTGTTCATCGGCCTGAATTTCGAACTTGATCGTTTTTTTTGCGTCCTTTACCTCGTCCATAATCTCCTCCGTATGGTTCTGTACAGTCTTATAATCATAGGTCAAAGAATGCACAATGCAACTTTAATGAGGGAATAAAAAAGTGCGCGGTTATCCGGTGTGTAAAAAATGAAAAATGAGACAGGCAGGACATCATTAAGAAACGCGATGCCGTTTGCATAAGCATGCCGCAATGTGTTAGATTATGCAGATAAGCATAGTGCTTGAGGGGGGATGGTTCAGGAAGTATGAAATTGATGAGGTGAAAGGTGGTAATTTTTTCACCCAACGTAAAAAAAGTGGAGAAATGGAAAAGCAGCCGCGATATAAAACGGCTTCTTGAGGCACTCGATTCTTACGATGTGGAAGTGCATCTTGCCGCTGTACGCGCCCTGCACGAACTTAAGGCAACCGAAGCGGTTCCGCGCCTGCAGGTCGATTTGCGCCATCCGCTTTCAAGCGAAATTCGCGCCGCCGCAGCCGACGCACTTGGCGCAATGAAAGTTCCATCCTGCGCAAAAGCTCTCATCGAAGCCCTGGGCGACGACGTTCCGCTGGTTTCGAAAACCGCATACAAAGCCGTTCTCGGCCTCGGCAAGGCAGCCATAACACCGCTGCTCGATTCTTTGAAGGATTACCGCAGCGAGCGCGTGCGCGACAACTGTCTGCAGATAATCAAAGACATGGGACGCAATGCTCAGCCGGAACTTATAGAAGGATTGAAAAGCAACAGCGGGGGACTGCGTCAGTATTGCGCCGCACTGCTGGGGAACAACTCCGATCCGCAGGCGATTCTGGCACTGGAAGAGGCTCTGCTTGACAAATCTGCGGAAGTGCGCCGCGCCGCCGCCGATGCGCTATACAAAACAGGCACCCTGCCGCGCAACAACAAGGCGCTGGCCTTTTATTACGTTTCGCGTCTTATGATCGACGAAGCCGCCGCTCTGGGCCCGATAGCAGTTGACGCATTGAAAACGGAGCTGGAAAACCGCAACTTCAGAATACGCCGCCAGGTTGCCGTCAGCCTGCGGAAAGTAAACTGGAAACCGCAGACCGTAGAAGAAGCCATCGCTTTCTGGATCGCCGCCGGGAAATTCTCGGAGACGGTAAAATACGGCGAAGAAGCTCAGGAACCGCTGATGCGCATGCTTTCGGACTCCAACATAAAAGTGAAAAAAGGCGCGGCGGCGGCTCTCAAAAAAGTTGGCGTTCCGCAAATGGCCAAGCAGATCGTGCGCGACATAGAGCGCATGAGCGATATCACCTACTTCAGATTGAAAAACGGCACTTTCGACGTGCGGCGCATCGGTCTGCCATGCCAGCACTATAAAGGAAAACTTTATCTGCTGAGTCTCGAAAATGCCGACGCCGAACAGGAAAAGCACATACTGTCGCTTTACCCGGACGCCGAAATAATCGGAGAGGATGAAGCCGTCTGAAGTCGCCCGAAAGGAAAAAAGCAATGAGGCGCTGCTTATTCAGCCTGTTGACTTTTCTGTCGATAATGTTTTCAGTCGCAATATCCTTCGCCGTAACGCCTGCCGCGTCAACCGATGAAATGCTGGCATCCCCGGCCCGCGCCGTCTGGATTTCACGCGAGACGCTGGACGGCAAGCCGCTCAGAAAAAATCTGGCCCCTGTGGCGCTGAAAAAAGCCACCGAGGAACTGGGACTGATGCAGCTGGACGAAGCCGCCAACAACGAAATCGCCGCGCGCTGCGACTTCGAAAAAATGGCGGCGGGCGAGTTCTGTCCCGGCATCGGCCCGGACGATGCCGAATTCGTAATACTCTGCGACGTGCAGGGTAAATCAAAACGAGCCGGAATAAAAGGCGAGAAAAGCGGCGTCAGCCTGAACATGAGCTTTACCTTTTTCCGAGTCGATATGCAGAGCAGATTCGAACGCATCAGCCAGACGAAACAGCCTTCTTACGGCATAGGCGACTCGCCCGTGAAAGCCATCTTCGCTGCGCTTAAAAAGGTTGACCGTCCAATAGCGCTGCGCCTGGCCAGAATAATCAATGTTGAAACAAAAACGCCTCGCACCGGCACACTGAAAGTCAGAAATCTCAAAGAGAAAAACCGCATCGACGCTTTTCTGCAAACCCTTTATCGCGTCAAAGGCATACATGAAGGCCGACTGCTCGAAATGGATGCAGACGGCGCACGCTTCGAAATAGAATATCGTGAAGCCGCCTGGGGCTCGGCCATCCGCAACCTTAACGGATTTCAGGGCGCCGGGATCGAAGCAAACGTTACCGGCTACCGCGAAGCCTCCGGCGATTATACGCCGCAGCGGGCCTTCTGTCTCTTCACCGCAGTCACCGCCTTCCGCAACCTTACCGGAGCGCCTGCTTTAGACGAAGTTTCAACAATGATAGCCGACGCGGTGGAAAAGCGAATCGGAGAAATCAACTACATTCATACGCTGTATTATCCCGACCGCATAACCTGGCAGATCGCCACGGCAGCACGCATGGTGCGCAGCGATTACAACGGAGACATGCTCGTCAGCGGCAGTTACCGCAAGGTAAAAGACGGATTTTCGATAAAACTGGACTTCCACAGCGTTTACGCGGGTCAGCTTTTCAGCATCGAAAAACAGACCGATTCTCTGCTGGGACTGGACATGCTTTTCATCGGCATAAAAAGCGAGATCGAAGAAAAGCTGCTGCCGGCATTGAAGCGCAGACGCGGTAGTCTGCCTGCCGAACGCCGTACACAGCTTGACGCCTACCTTAAAAGCAGGAATCTTTAGTTTCTTCTTTGCGGAAATCAGAACAAAACACAGCCTGCATTTACGAAATGCGTTCCTCGCCGTCGGGCTCGGTGCCGTCCACGCGGGCGCGCTTGCGCAGCCAGCTCAGCATGTAGGGCCAGATGTCTTCACGCGAGTTTATGCCCAGCGTCAGATCAACGTGGCCGTAGTCCGCACGATCTTTCATTTTGATGGTCTGCCCGCCGCGCCGCATTAGACCTTTTGTGCCGAAAAGACGCAGTTCCCTGTCCTGCGACGAAATGTTGTCGTAAATGATGTTGGCAGATTCGGGGGTGGCCAGCGGATCGGCGGAACCGCTGACTATGAGCAGCGGCTTCTGAATTAGATACAGATTTTCGCGGTAGTTTATTTTACCGTCGGACGAAACGAAATCGCCTTTGAGGATGTACTCCATGAAATCCCGCATGACGCCCTGCGAGATGTTGTCGAGACCGTCCTTGAGATAGAGCACCTTGTTCTTGTGCTCCATGTTGCGGTAATTCCAGAAGTGGTAAGTCAGCGGCGAATCCAGCACCAGCCCGAACATCGAAAGCAGATTGCTTAGAAATGATGTGGGCATGAATGGCAGACGCTCCAGAAATGAGGTGCGGTAAAGCAGAGCGAAAGCAATAAGCGACAGCTGGTTGAAAAACACCGGCGAACCCACAAGCACCCCGGCCTGAATGGCGTTCGAGTCGTAAAGCTCGGTGTCCACCGCCAGTCCGGCATGAATGAGATAGGCCAGAAGCAGCATGCCGCCCATGCTGTGTCCCACCCACAACACCCTGTCCTGCCCGGATTCTTCAAGAACTCGATTCAGGCAGGCCGGAATGTCGTACTTAAGGAAAGTCTGAACGTTCCAGTCGTAACGCTCGCGGGTCTGACGGCTTTTGCCGTGACCGCGCAACTCAACCACGTAAACGTCGAAACCGTTCAGCGCCAGATAGTCAACAAAACTGTTGCCCAGCGCCTGATCCAACACAAAGCGCGTCTCGGCCAGCCCCGGAATACAGAAAACCGGATAGCGGTTGGCGCTTTTGATATGCGGCGACTTGTTGGTTAAAATTATAGCGCGGTCGTCTTCTGTGTATACGGTAATGTTGCGTTTCTGTACGCGCTTGAAAAGATACTCGGTCTTGTCTTCAGGGTAGAAGAACGGCGGCGGCGCCGGATAGATTCTGCGGTAGAGTTTCTGAATGCCTTCAACCAGCGTTTTCTCGCGGTCCGGCGCAGTGTCGCCATCGGCGGCAACTAAGGCCGGAGCAGCGCTTCCCGGCTTCAGAATTTTCTTCAGAATCTTCATTGTACGCCTTTCGCCGCCGGAACGCCCGAAACACCGGAGACATTCCGAAAACGGCAATGAATTTAGTGGATTATAACCAATCCACTCTGAGCGGTCAAGCGCCGTCGGGCTTGATTTGCGCATCCGCATCCGTTAGCATTCATTAACGGCGGAATACGAAAGGCTAATGAAATGAAAGACGCTCTTTACGCAGGTGCGGCGAAAATAAACATAACTCCCACCGACCCGGTCGGGGTTTATCTGGCGGGCTTCGGCATGAACCGCAGATCGAACGGAGTACACAGCCTGCTTCAGGCGCGGGCCTTGTATCTCAAGAACCGCGCCGAGGAAGCGCTGTTCATCACAATGGACCTCATAGGTTACATGAACAACAGAGTGGAGCGTTTGCGCCGCCGACTGAAGCTGTCGGATTCGGCGGCTCTCATTCCATGCAGCACACACTGTCACTCAGGGCCTGACACCATAGGATACTGGGGGCCCGGAGTGCTGGGACTGCTGCCCGTAAAATCCGGCGTCGATCAGCATTACATGCAGCTGCTCGAAGACCGTCTGGTCGAAGTCGCACAGGAAGCCATGTCGAAAGCCGAAGAAATAAAGGTCGCCTTCTATGAAGTCGATACGCCGGAAGGCGGCTACAACGACAACATCCGCGACAAGAAGATCATAGACCGCAGAATGCGCCTGATGTCCTTCATGTCACTCGGCGGCGAACGGCGGGCGCTGCTGTGCAACTACGCCTGCCATCCAGAAATGCTGTGGTTCGACAACAGGCTGATAAGCTCGGACTTCGTCGGCTATTACAACGACGCGGTCGAAAGCGAACTCGATTGCGTTTCGCTGTATTTCTCTGACGCACTCGGCGGGATGGTTACGGGCGATCTGCACTGGGACGCTCCGACTGAGGAGCGCCTGCCTTACATCGAGTGGCTGGGACGCAACCTGGCGCGTCTGGCAATCGAAAGCGCACCGGAGGCGAAAGAACACAAAGCCGGGCTGGAACTGAAGCGACTCCATACCCGCGTGAAACTTGCCGCCGAAAACTGGAAACTTAGACTGGTGCAGAAAATCGGCGTGATAGAAAATCGTTACCACAACAACGAACTTGAAACCGAAATGAATCTTACTGCGCTCGGACCGGCGCGCATCCTCACCGTTCCCGGCGAAGCCCTGCCGGAACTGGGCCGCCGCCTGCGCGGCATAATCGGCGGCAAACCGTCTTTCGTTTTCGGACTGGGCTGCGACGAACTGGGCTATATCCCGCCTGCACATTATTTCGACGACCGCAATTACAAATACGAATGTTCCATGTCGATGGGGCGCAGAACCGCCGACACGCTGGCCGAATGCGCAGAACGGCTGGCGGCGCGCCTGGCCTGAAAGCGACGGAGACGGCCTTGAACACCGAGCAGGCCAGGCTGCCCTTCGCAAGCGCCAGACCGCTGCTGAGTGCGGCGGCGGCTTTCATGGCCGGTATCGCACTCTCTGAATATCCGCCTGCAATTCCCGCAACGCTGGCTTTTGCCGGACTGCTGATTTTTCTGCCTGTCTTCAAACGTTCACGGCGCGCCGGACTGCTGCTTATGGCCGGCGTACTGATATTCTGCGCGGGGTATCTGCGCGGCGTTTCCTTTAATGATCTTTCCGGCGAAAGCAACCCGGTATCCGCACTCACCGGCTCCAGAGTGGAAGTGCACGGCGTGGTCTGCGACGTGCCGGAGCGCGGCAGGCGCACGACGCACCTGTGCGTTCAGGCCCGCAGCTGCGCGCCGCAGGGCTCGGCAGCGCGTCCATGCAACGGAAAGGTTATTGTGTACATTCGAGAAACGGGCGGCGTATTTTATTCAGGCGATCCGGTTTCGTTCAACGCCAGCCTGCGCCGGCTCGATAACAACGGCAATCCGGGCGAATTCGATTATGCCGCATACCTGCGCAATCGCGGTTTCCGCGCTGCGGCATTTCTGCGCAAGGCATCCTCGGTCAAAATCGAAGAACACCGGGCCGACAGAGGCCTGGTGACGCGCGCAGACGCGCTGCGCGGAGAGATTGCAGCCTGGATGGATGCAAGCATTTCCGACGCCCAGGACGCGGCGCTGCTCAAAGCGCTGACCATCGGTCTGCGCAAAGGCATCAGCGATGAAATCCAGCAGACATTCGCGCGCGGCGGAACCGCACACCTTCTGTCCATTTCCGGTCTGCATCTCGGAGTCATTGCTCTGCTGTCGTTCATGCTTATGATGCGCATGACGCGCCTGCTGCCGCGCCTGACTTGGCGCTTCAGCGCCGAACAGACGGCGGCTCTGGCGACGCTGCTGCCGCTTTGGGGCTTTGCACTGCTGGCCGGCCTGCGGGTTTCTACCATGCGTTCGGCCATTACGGCCACGGTATTTCTGGCCGGGCGCATGCTGCGCCGTCCTGCTGACGGGCTCAATTCGCTGGCGCTGGCGGCGTTGATCGTACTGGCTCTGTATCCGTTCTCGCTGCACGAAGCCGCATTCCAGCTCAGTTTCATGTGCGTAGCGGCTATCATAATCGGAACGCCGGTACTCGAAGCCGCCCTGCCGCGCGCATGGAGAATATTCATGCTTGAGCCGCGCCGAAGCGCCGTGGTCGTGCGCTATCTGTTCTTCATTCTCGTTTCCAGCCTTCTGACATTCATCGCCACGGCGCCGGTTCTGCTGGCGCATTTTCATCAGCTTTCCTGGATGGGTCTGTTCTCGAATCTGCTGCTTATTCCGGCGGTGACTCTGATGGTGATTCCTGCTGCCATGTGCGCGCTGCTGCTGCATCTTGCGGGGCTTCCACCGGCTGATTTTCTGCTGAAAAGCGCGGCGCTGATTCTCGATCCGCTCGTCAGGTTGCAGACACTGGCAGTCGAACGACTTGGCGGAGCCTGGCATTTCGCTTCGCTGCCGCTTAGCGCGACAGCGCTCTATTATATTTCGCTGGCGCTGATGGCGACTCCATGGCTGTTCAGCCGTTCGTGGCTTGCCCGCGAGACGAAGAAGCGTAACGCCGTTCCTCCGCGCGTGGCCGGCGTGCTGCTTTTCTGCTGCGCCGTCGCCGTTTATTTCTTCCAGTCGGCAGACGCGCCGGACTCGCTGGAAGCGGTAGTCCCGCATACGCGGCACGGAATTTCGGTTATAATCAGAGATGCCGAAGGAAAGCTCGACATTGCAGGTTCCGGCTGGCGCGCGCCGGAATTCGGCGAGACGGTTTCGCGCGTGCTGGCTCCATTGCTGTGGGAAACGCACACGAAGGAAATCCGGCGCATATACCTGATGCAGTCGCGCATAGACCGCGAGCTTGTTGAGCGGGAGCTGGGGAGCCTTTTTGACATCGGCGCAATAAGCGGGGTCTGGCGTCCGGGACATTCCGATACCGACGCGGGGCGTATCATCCGGCTGTCGCGCTCCGGCGGCGGCAGTCTGCCCGCGCTGTTATACTCCAGTAACGACGCGGCGCTGCTCATCGTCGGGCAGCCGCATCTTGTCGAAAAAAACGCATGGCGGCATCTGACCGATATTCTGCATGAGCGCGACCTGGCGGTGATTTGGCACGGCCCCGGCGATCTCGAAGGCATGCGGGCTCTGGCGCGCAGTCTCAAACCTCAGGCGTTTGTGCTGGCCATGGACTCGAAACTTTCGCGCTATATCTCGCGTGAAAACTGGCGCGCCGCCGGCGGAATTTTCGAAACCTGCGCCCGCAGCGATTACGACGGCGCGCTACGCCTTACTCATCACACGCCGGATGGCTGGACGATATCTCCAGCCAAGAAGCAGTAAAAGCCTAATACATTGATTGTACTGAGCATTTCGGATTTGCCTTTTACCGGCAAGACTGTTAGATTTCTGCCTTGAATCAATGGCCGGTCCGGTCCGGCATAAAATATTGCCGTCTGCAATGGAGGAAGTATGCAACGCATTATCGAATGTGTACCGAATTTCAGTGAAGGCCGTGACTCCGAAGTTATTGAGGCCATAGCGGCTGCGGTGCGCGACACAAAAGGCGTCCGCCTGCTCTACGTCGATTCGGACGCCGATTACAACCGCACGGTCTATACTTTCAGCGGAGAGCCGGAAGCGGTGCTGGAAGCCGCATTCAACGCCGCACGCACAGGTCTGAAGCTCATCGACATGCGCAACCACAAGGGCGGACACCCGCGCATGGGCGCACTGGACGTCTGCCCATTTGTACCGGTATCAGGCGTAAGCATGCAGGAATGCGTGGCCTGTGCCGAAGCTTTCGGCAGACGCGCCGCCGAGGAGCTTGAGGTTCCCGTTTATCTCTACGAAGAAGCCGCACGTACCCCGCAGCGCCGCAACCTGGCCGCCGTGCGCAGCGGCGAATACGAAGGCCTGGCCGACAAACTCAACGATCCGGCCTGGAAGCCC
>JAKQSH010000496.1 GCA_029570245.1 Deltaproteobacteria bacterium
TCCAGACCTTCGGAGTCGAAGATGTTTGCGGTTATGGCGACACCGTTGGATTCTTCGGCAGGGAATGACAGATTGACCAGAACGGCCATGCCGACTTCGTTGTGAGAGATGCTGCGATACTCGCGCTCCTCGAAAGCCCTGAAAAGCCAGACACTGGCCCAGACTTTGCGGACAGCTTTAAGCAGCGGTTTTTCTGGATCGGCCGGATCGTATACTGCCGACTGATAAAGTCCGGCGCCGGTAAAGCCGTTCAGGTCTTCGCAGTTTGTGCTTGAGCGCAACTTCATGCGGAGACCGGGAAAATCCGTGTCGAGCTTGTTTTTGAGCATCTGTTCGAAAGCGGAGTCCACCGGGGCGGCTTTCATATCGTCACGCAGAGATTTCAGCATCTGCTCGCGCGTGGCTGGATCGTCCTGGAAATCCTTGTCGGCCAGCATGTTTTCTATACGGGTGTCGAAACCGTTCTGCTGCATGAACTGATGATAATAGTAAATGGGAACGACAAAAGCTCTGGGATATGGAATTTCATAGCTTTTGATGTGAGGAAATGCACCGTAATGACTGGCCTTGCCTCCGAAAGCCGGAATGGCTCTGGCCAGCGCATCCTTCAGACCTAGTTCATCGTAATCCAGCACATCTTCGATGTCGCGGATATCAGTGACGCTCAGATCAATTTTCGGCACCGAAACCGCCGGAGGGCGGTTGTCTTCCCACCATGAGTCGGCTTCTTCTTTGCTTACCTCTTCTATGCTGAAATTTTCCGCCGCCACCACCAGCCTGACCCACTTGCCTTCAAGCGAGCGCAATTCTTCATCGGTGAAAGCGTCGCGCAGCGCCATGTTGGGCGTGCCGCGATTCTGCGCCAGAACATTGATGTGCGAAAGCGGCGTCTGGAATTCGGCGGTAATGGTGCCGCTGCAAACAGAAATGTCGTTTGGAATGGCCTCCAGAACAACAATGTCGCGGAAGGAAAGATACTCTGTCTCAAGGTCTTCTTCCGAGAAAAATCTCAGTTTTCCCATGGCCATAGCCAGATTGAGCGGCTGGTAGCGTATGCCGGCGAAAAGCTGTTCGGTAGTGATGACAGGAATATCAGGTGGCAGTTTGGCCGCTTCTTTCGAAACGTTGTCGGATGTGGGATGAAACATCAAAGAATCGCCAACCCATAGATTTTCTTTTATTTTTCTGAAAGCCGTTTCGATCATTTCGGCGCTGGCGGTATCGTAGGGTGCAATTTCGTATGCCCACACACGCGGACCTTCGTAGTAATTCAGCGCTCCCAGAATGAAACGACGATCCGGCGAATAGTATTCGGTCTGATTGAATTCGCCCAGACTGGGCACTATGGGAAAATCGCCGCCGGAAAGATGAGTTGAGGCAAAATCGTAGTGGATGGGGTAGCGTCGGCTGTTCTGGAAATACAGATGGTTTTTGTCCACGCGGTCAACAACTGTCTTGGCCGAAAGCGCACCGGGAATGCTCGAAACCAGAGGCGCGGAAGCAACCGCTTCAAAATCTCTGCGGCAACCGATCACAGATACAAAATCAGGGTCGCTGTCTTCCGGTTCAAGCGTGCAGACCCCTTCAGGCTCTTCATTATCAGCGTCACCCTCGCCGTCTTCACCGCCATTCTCGGAATCAGAGGCTTCGCTGTCTTCATCTCCGCCGTCGTCGCCATCGGCGGAAGATTCGTCCGAATCATGGTCGCCATCGGCGGCGTCACCATCACCTGATGACGATCCGCTGTCACCGCAGGAACAGAACAGTGCGGCGGTGAAAACAAGGATTAATAAAAACACCGCAGAACGAGCTGCACAAGCCTGAGAACAATACTGATTTTTCATAAAAAACGACCTCCGATATTTTTCATGGCATCCATATCAGGGAATCCACATAAGGATAGCACCGTCCCGGATATTAGCAATATCAGTGCCATGTTGAAACAATTCATTTTTTGTTATGAATTTAAGTGGATAACAAAATTATACTGCCATAGATTTCTGTTCACAGTGTCAAGGCAGCTTGTCATGGCTGTTCATTCCGTGCTTTATGGCAGTAATTCCAGCGAGTATCTTTACCTTGAAAAGCCAGTCAGATATTTGTCGTATTCGGCTTTTGATGCTAAATTCGACCGGGATTGTTTATTATTTCTGTCAATATGTGGAGAATAAAAAACATGAGAGTTATCAACAAGTTTAATTCAGTACTGTTGTTTGCGGTCATTATGCTGTTCGCTCTGGCGGCCTGCGGAGGTGAAGATGGAAGCAGCGACGGAGACGAAAACACCGACGGAGACGAACAGGAAGGATGCGGAACTGCCGACATGCTGGAAGGCAGCTGGACTTCAACGGCGATTACGCTGGATATCGACAGCGACCTTAACTATCACGCAGTGGGCGTAAACGACACCGGATACGACGTGAACGGAAGCATTTTTGTTGACGGCTGTTCAGTTGAACTGACCGAAACGGAAGGAACTCTGGCCTGTCCCGAAGAACAGGTCGGACGTTATTCTTTTGTCGTGACTGACAGCACACTTGTCTTCACGCTCGAAGCAGATGACTGCCAGGGACGCGCAATGGGAATCGACGGCAAGACTTTTACGCGCAACTGACCGAAATCAGAGAATTTTATTGGCTAAAAACAAACGTTGCAACGCTTACAGTTTCCCGCCGACACCTGAAATCAGACATTCGTCGAAGGGAAATCCGGGCAGTATGGCGCGGGCTTCGTCGCCGGAACAGTGACAGGGTGCGATTCTGTACACGCGGCGCTCAAGCATCATCAACGCCGTTTCGCGGATTGCCTTCTGCGACGCGCTTTTAAGATGCAGACCGCCGACCAGACGGAAGCGTTTTCCGGGCAGAATGTCCTGCACGGCGTCCAGCACCGCCTCAAGACCTGGATGTGCACAGCCTGTGACGATAAGCGTTTCTTCTGCGAGCGGAACGAACAGGCTCTGCTCAGGCATGGCGGCTTCAAGCGGACCGCTGCTGAAGATTCCGGGCATTATTTCGCTGCGCTCTTCAACAATGTGCAGATGTTTACAGCGGTGGCGCAGATCGTCAGTGAAAGATGCCGAGAAGCGCGAATGAATGAACACCTTCAGCTGCGGCTTGATTTCCAGCAGTGCATCAAGGCCGCCCTGATGATCCCAGTGGTTGTGCGAAATGAATACGGCATCAAGCGTGGCCGGATCGAAGCCGACGGCATACATGTTGTTCAGCAGAATGTCGCCCTGCGCGCCGCTGTCGAAAAGCAGGCGCAGTTCCGGCCATTCCAGCAGCAGCGCAAAGCCCCAGTCCGGGACGCAGCGCACATCGAGCGGGTAGTTGTCGTAAAGAATACGAAGTCGCGGCAACTGCAAGATATTTCTCCTAAAAGCGCGCACGGTGCATTTCGGCGACGCCGTAAAGACCTTCTATGCCGTGCGTGCGTCCGTCATTGTCTGTAATTTCGCCGCTGTATTTTCCGTATGGCGCATGGTAGTTGGACAGCACCACGCCGTAATTCAGCCGTTCGGCTCTTTCGCCTTCCGGTCTGAATATAAGGCGGCAGCGCCCGTCGGTGGTTTCGATGCGCCACTCCGATAGAAAATTTCTCTTCGGTATGTCGAAGCGCACTGCCGACAGATGCGACAGTCTGCCGTCGGCCCAGAATACGTTTTCGTTGTAGCGCTCGTCATCGCCGATAATGTTCTGCACTAGGTTGACGGCCAGCCGTTCGCCGGATGCGGTGTACCCTGCAAAGGTGGCCCAGTTCCAGAATGTGTTGTAAGGATAATACGTTTTCTGAACATCTATCAGCGCGATGTGTCGCGCCGGATCGAGTTCGTAACGCTTTGCTCCGACCGATACGTAACCAGAAACCGGGCAGGGGTGTTTGTGCGTATACAACGGGCGATTGCCGCCTATGGGAAGCACCGTCACCAGCGGCTGTTCGCGTTCGATGTCTTCCCGGAGTTCCAGTTCCGCTCGAATGGCCGGGCGTGCGCCGTCGGGGCGGATGTCGATGTGAATGCAATGGCGGCTTTCTTCCAGCAGGTTCTCAATGCCGATGCTGTAACCTTTTACAACGAATGAGCAGGCGTCGCGCCACAACTCGCGCGCAACGCGCGCAGCGCCTGCAGCCGACTGGCGGTGGTGTTCGGTGAACTGTGCATCGTGGCGGTCAAAAACGTAGCAGAAGCTCATCCCGACGTAATGATTGTCGTTTACGACGAATCCCATGAAGAATTCGTCGGAAATCACCGCAAAGTGCTGCCATTCCTTAAGACGCAGACGCAGCAAAGGCGCAGGCAGCGGCAACGGCGCGTAAATCTGTGCGCGGTCGATGTTGACCTCGCGGAATTCTTTTTTAAAAAGCCCGAAAGCGACGACTTCGCCGTCTTCGACCATGCGCGCCGGGGTTTCCTGCAGATCGGCCATGTGCTTCTCCTGAAAGCGATGAGACGTTGCCTGAAGGATAACACGAGCCGCACTTACGGCAAAGAAATGCCGTTAGATAAAGTTTTAAAGAGCGTCAGAAAGCATATTGGATGTCGATTACATTCTGCTCCTGCCACCTGATTTTATTGTAAGTCCATCAGCCGCATCCGCCCTTCGCAACAGTTTTCTTCGTCAGCTTGACTTTCTTCTCCGGCAGAATGTGCTCCGTTTCCGGTTCATAGTAGGTCGCTTTCACCGGCGAATCGGCGTTTTCGATCTGATTGCGTACACAGTCAGGCATTTCGTCGATGCGCGGAATAAACGGATGTGCGGATGGGTTGCGTTCTCCGACTGAATAAGAGAATTCATAAGCAAGTTCTTCTCCGACGGCTTTTACTTTTCGGCGCGCCAGACATTCTGGCAGCGGGTAACGTTCGAGCCAGCCGTTTATGCCGCCTTCAACAATATAGAGATTCACGACGCCCTGTGCTTTAAGACGACGCCAGACCTCGGTGGCCGTTTCCTCACCGTTGGAAACCAGGAAAATAACAGTGTTGTCGGAGGCCGCCAGCAGCGGGCGCACGAAATCGGCTTCGTTCGCGGTCGTCGCGTCGATGCGACGCGACTCGGAAATATGAAAAAGGTTGAAGTCAGCTTCGCTGCGCAGGTCTATTATTTCCACTCTGACGCCGATGTCTTTTTTGAGTTCCACCACTTCGGCAGGATCGACATACACTTCGCGATTCTTAAGAAGCGGCTCTTTTTCATTGGCGATCCAGTTCCAGCGGTCTTCAATCGTCGGCTGACCTTTCAATGCAACGACAAGGGCCAGCAGCAGCAATACGGCGGCGGCCAGAGTAGCCGGATTCAATGCAGGAAGAAGCCGTATTTCGCTCAAGCGCCTGCCTCTGCCGAAATAAGCTTCGGATATTTCCGCACCTTTGAACATGGCCAGCGCCATCAGCACCAGAAGCAGCAGTACAACACCGTAAGGAAGTCCAAGCCATTCTGGAATGGTGAAACGCCCCATGCTGGTGGAATAAAAGAAATCTTCAAAATTCTGAACGCTCTCGCCGAAGAAAAACACGCCGAAACCGACACCCAGCAGAAAGAAAATGCCGTCGATTTTCAGCGTGGATGCCGCCACTACGGAAGTTCCCGGACAGAAGCCGCCGATGATGAAGCCCACGCCCATTATGAGGCCGCCGACGATTCCGGGGGCGAGGTAAGTCGGATTGACCCACACGCGGTTGAAATCCAGCAGTTCGAAGGACGACGCCAGAAAAATAAGCGTCGCCGCCGTCACAATTCCGGTGAACATCACTTTCAGCACCGTCATTTCGCGCAGATAAAACTGAGCGGCCAGCTTGCGCGAGTCCCCG
>JAKQSH010000095.1 GCA_029570245.1 Deltaproteobacteria bacterium
CGGACCTTCGGAAGCGAAATTACAGGTCTATCGTTTCAAGCCCCCCTGAGTGTTGATTTCCGGCCCCCTTGCTCTTCCATCAATTCTCAGAAATTCACAGCTTCCGAAGGTCCGTATTGTAAAGAGCGCCTGAAAAATCAGAAGGTCGCGAAATCCGGGTCGCTGTCCAGCGGTATTATTTCTTCCGGGCTGATCTGCACGGTCGAGTCACTTCCGCTTCCCGGACGAACAGCAGTACGCACCATCGGTCTGCGGCCGGCCGAACGTACAGCGACACGATTCTGATTCTGCATGTCGAGTTTGAAGCGGCTGACCAGCGCGTTGAGTTCCTGGGCCTGGCTGGCCAATTCCTCTGCCGAACTGGAACTTTCTTCGGCGTTGGAAGCATTGGACTGCGTCACCTGATCCATCTGAGTCACGGCTTTGTTGATCTGCTCTATGCCGCGTGCCTGCTCCAGGCTGGCAGAAGATATTTCGGCGACAATAGCCGAAGTTTTCTCTATGGAACCCAGAATCTCGCTGATCTTTCCGCTGACCTCTGACGAAATGCTCTCTCCCTTTCCAGCCAGACTGACGGACTGGCTTATGAGTGTGTCGGTTTTCTGAGCCGCTTCTTTGGCGCGCAAAGCCAGACTGCGAACTTCCTCGGCGACAACGGCAAAACCGCGTCCGGCCTCTCCGGCGCGCGCAGCTTCGACTGCGGCGTTAAGCGCCAGAAGATTTGTCTGAAAAGCAATCTCGTTGATGTCGCGAATGATTGCGGCGGTGCCTTCGGCGGCGCTTTTTATCTGCATCATCGCATCCATCATCTGCGCCATGGCCTTTCCGCCCTCGTCTCCGGCGATTTTTGCGCTTTTGACAATATTGTTAGCCTCGTTGGCATTCTCCGAATTCTGCCTGGTCATGCTGGCCATCTGCTCAAGGCTGCTGGACGTTTCTTCAAGCGAACTGGCCTGCTCGGAAGCGCCCTCGGCCACCTGCTGACTACTGGAAGCGATCTGGCTTGAGGCCGCGCTGATCTGTTCAGCGGCGCTTGCGACCTGCGCCATGGCTCTGTTCTGCGCCTCTACACCGGAATTGATGCTGTCTATGATGATTTTGAAATCACCTTCATAACTGCCCTGCGCCCTGACGGTAAGATCGTTTTCGGCCAGACCGCGCGCCACTTTCTTGATGTCGTTGATGCAGGATTTACGTGCGGTTATGTCAAGAACGTACTCCAGAGCTCCGATAACGTTACCGCCAGCATCGAAAAGCGGGGTCCCGGTGTATTCGATCGGAATCTGCCTGCCGTTGACGTTAGCGGCAGTTTCACCGCCTGCGGCTTTTTTCTGTTCCATGGCCTGCCTGCAACGACATTCGGAAGTTCTGCAGTGGGCTGTCTTGAAAAAGTCGTAGCATTTCATGCCCTTGACGTCTTCAGGCTTTTTACCGCCTACAGCAGCCCCGGCAGGGTTCATGTACCAGATGTTGTATTCATTATCAATCGCCATGACTGGAGTAGGAATGGCGTTCAGCAGATCGACTTTGAGCTGAGCATCTTCCATGGCGCGTTTGGTCTGCGTTATGTCAACCACATATTCAAGCGCACCGACTATGTTTCCGCGCTCGTCTCTGACTGGCGTTCCGGTGTAGTTGATCGGAATGTTAAGACCGCTCGGATCAGCGACGGTTTCGCCAGCTTCTGTTTTTCCGTTCTGCATGGCCCGCTTGCAGCGACATTCGGAAGTTCCGCAATGCGGAGTCTTGAAAAGATCGTAACACTTGCGGCCTTTAACCGTTTCAGGGGTAAGACCAACCAGGGAAGCCCCGGCGAGATTCATGTAGACCACGTTGAAATCTCTGTCGATTTCCATAATGGGGGTTGGAATGCTGTTGAGGTTCTCAATGGCCTTCATTCCTTCGCGGTTGCACTCGGATTTTACAATCGTCGCAATGGCGCCGATGGTGTTGTTTTTAGAATCGCGCAACGGTCTGGCGCTGAAATTGGCCCGGAACGGCTCTTTTGAAGACGAGGTTTCCAGAACGTAATCTTTAAGAGCAATCTGGCGATCCATGCGCAGAGCTTCGTCTACCGGATTTTCACCTTTGAAATGAATAAAATTCTCCGGTTTTTTTCCGATTACGTTTCTCGCCGGGTGTCCTGTCAGTTCCTCCATGGATTCATTCCAGTATGTGACATGCAGCCTTGAATCGACTGCAAATGCCGGAACCGGGATTGTACACAGAGTTTTCTCGTTTCTGCTGTTGTTCAGAATTCCCATAGACCAATCCTTTCTGGTGCATACATCAGTTATGAAACGGCAAAAAATTTTTAAGACTCTATTTACAGACTACGTATTGGCCGACTCATATGTGGCGGCCACCTGGTCAACTTCTTCCCTGGTAAGTATTTTATTTATGTCCAGCAGAAAAATCACATTGGAAGCCGATTTCCCGACGCCCATTATAAAATCAGCGTCAACCGCTCCGGCACCGAAACGCGGTGTCGGTTCAATTTTGTCGGCTGAAATATCCAGAACTTCCATAACTTCGTCAACAATGACGCCCATGGTGATTTCACGCCCCTGAGCCATGATCTGAACTACTATAATTACGGTCTGATCGGTGGCGCGTGTTTCTTCCATTTCGAATTTGAGCCGCAGGTCCATGACAGGAATCACTTTTCCGCGCAGATTAATAACACCTTTGATGAAGCTTTCGGATTTGGGAACTTTCGTGATCTGCATAAGACCGATCAGTTCTTTGACCTTGAGTATCTGCAGACCATATTCTTCCTTGTCCAGCTTGAATGTCATATACTTGCCGCAGAGTCTGCGCCCAAGCTCCATCTCAGGGCTGATGCTCATTATTTTTTCCTCTGCATTTTTCTGCTGCAATTCGCCGCTCATGGTTCCCTCCTTGCAAGTACTGCATTGTGAAAAATGGAAAACAGTTCAATGCGTTACGGACGGCCTTCCAACTTCAATTGATTTCAGATCAAGAAGGCATCCGACTTT
>JAKQSH010000497.1 GCA_029570245.1 Deltaproteobacteria bacterium
GTGAACAACAGACCGGTTCTATCCATTCAGCGCCAGGACGTTGCACTGACGATGAAAATCAAGCCGCAGATTTCCGAAAGCGATTTCGTAAGACTCGAAGTTCAGCAGGAAATTACCGAGCTTGTATCCATCAGTGAAACACTGGGCCCCACCACAACCAAGCGCGCAGCAAAAAGCGTCGTAATAGTGAAAGACAATCAGACGATTGTCATCGGCGGTCTGCTTAAAGACAAGGAAACCAACGACGCCGAGAAGGTGCCCTTCCTGGGCGACCTTCCCATTCTCGGCAGACTTTTCCGCCGCGATAAAGATTCGAAGGAAAAAACGAATCTGCTTATATTCCTCACTCCGCACGTCATCGAAGACGAAGAAGACTTCCGCCGCGTATTCAAGCGCAAGATCGACGAACGTAATGAGTTCCTGCGCCGCTTCTATGGCACCGACAAGGATTATGAGTTCGACATCGACTACAGCCAGAAGGTCGGTCCAGTCGAAGCCATGCGCCAGAAGATTAAAGATCAGGAAGCCGAAGCCGAGAAGAAGCGCAAGGAAATGGAGGAAGAACTCATTCTCAACTCGGAAAGCAAGAATCGAGTGTATGAAATCGGCGCTTCGCCGGAAAACAGCGAAAGCGTATACAAGGCGCTTGAGACCGAAGAGGAAGGTTTCTCAAACGTAAGATCAGGCAATGAAACCTCAGATGAAACTTCTTCGGAGACGACGCAGAAAGAACCCGATAGCGGCAGCGATTCCGGCGATTCAATCGACAGGTCACAGGCCGACGAGCTTATGAATCGCATGTTCAACAAGCCGGAAGACGAAAGCGAGTAATCAGTCATGCTGATCGGTGAGATTTTACTCGAACAGACCCGGCTGACACAGGAACTGCTGGACACGGCGCTGGCGATTCAAGCCGAACGCAGCGGCAGAATAGGCGAAATCCTGGTCATGCAGAAAAGCATCACCGAGGATGAGCTTGCCAAAGCCCTGGCGACTCAGCTTGATCTGCCGTTCATTCAGGAGCTGCCGAAAGAAATAGACATTCATCTGGTGGAACGCATTCCGATCAACTACGTCAAACGTTTTCATTTCATACCATTCAAAAACGAAAACGGCGTCGTTGACATTGCCACTTCCGAACCGCTGGAATTGTTCGCGCTGGACGATCTGCGCCTAACAATGAACGCCGACATCCGAATTTCTGTGACTTCTTACGGTCGCATTCTCAACGCCATCAACCATGTATATATGGAAGCCAGCGAGCGCGATCTGGAAAAGGACAAACTCAACCAGGACGGAGAAGAGGAAGACGACATTACCGACCTCATCACCGCCACCGACGACGACGCACCGATTATACGCTTTGTCAACAACCTGCTGCTGCGCGCCACACGCGAAGGCGCATCGGACATTCACATCGAGCCGATGGAAAAAGACATGGTGGTGCGTCTGCGCATCGACGGCGTGCTGTATGAAGTGACACGTCCGCCCAAAGCCGCACAGGCCGCCATCACCTCGCGCGTCAAAATCATGGGCAACCTTAACATCGCCGAAAAACGCCTGCCGCAGGACGGACGTATCCGCATCAAAATCGCCGGCAAAGACATCGACATCCGCCTGAATACGCTGCCAGTAGCACATGGCGAACGTCTGGTCATGCGCCTTCTCGACCGTTCGGCCACGCTGCTGCAAATTACAGACCTGGGATTTCTGGAACAGGAATACCGCAAATTCCTTAAACTCATTCAGCAGCCGCACGGAATTATCCTTGTAACCGGCCCCACCGGATCAGGCAAAACGACAACGCTTTACACCGCGCTGTCAAAACTCAACTCGCCCGACCGCAACATAATCACCATCGAAGACCCTGTTGAATACCAGTTGCCGGGCATAGGACAGATTCCTGTCAACCAGAAAATCGACATGACATTCGCAGCCGGTCTGCGCGCCATTCTGCGTCAGGACCCGGATATCATAATGATAGGCGAAATCCGCGACATCGAAACCGCCGAAATCGCCGTTCAGGCTTCGCTTACCGGCCATCTGGTGCTTTCGACGGTTCACACCAACGACTCGACATCAACCATTACCCGAATGGTTGACATGGGCGTTGAACCATTCCTGGTTGCTTCATCCATTATCGGAATTCTGGCGCAACGCCTCATACGCCTGTTGTGCAACGAGTGCAAGGAAGCCTATCGCCCAACCGACGAAGAGCTGCTCAATCTGGGATTACGACGTGAAAATCTACCTGCGGACCAGGTGTTTTACAGAGCCGTCGGCTGCCCGGCCTGCATGGGTAAAGGCTATCGCGGAAGAAAAGGCATTTACGAACTTGCCATGATAGACGAGGAACTGCAGGCCATGATTCTGCAGGGCAAAGACGCCCCGGAAATAAAACGTCGCGCAATGGCCAAAGGCATGTTTACCCTGCGCATGGACGGAGCCGAAAAAGTCAAGCGCGGCTGGACTTCGGTTGACGAGGTAATAAGAGTCACTCAGGATCAGATCATAGCCGACATGTGATTGGAATAGAAGATGCCCGTATTTGAATACAAAGGAGTAACCGCCCAGGGCAAGCCCAAAAAAGGCTTGATCGACGCAGAGAACGCAAGAAACGCGAAAGAGCGCCTCAAGCGTGAGGGTGTGTTCATCCAGGACATCAAACAGACCAACAAGGATGCGTCTTCCAGTTCCGCCACAGGCGGCAACAGGCTGCTTTCGAAAGAAATAGACCTTCTGAGTTTTCTGCGCAAAGTTTCTCAGCAGGAAGTAACCATAATGACGCGACTTTTCGCGAACCTGGTCGGCGCGCATATCCCTATAGTAGATGCGCTTACCGCAATTATCGACCAGGTCGAAAACCCGCAGTTCAAAAAAGTGTTGAGCCAGGTGCGCGAAGACGTAAATGAAGGAACTTCGCTCTCCGACTCCATGGCGAAATTTCCAAAAATCTTCACACCGCTCTACACCAACATGGTCAAGGCCGGTGAAAGTTCAGGATCGCTGAATATCGTCATGGAACGTCTGGCCGACTTCACCGAGCACCAGTTCCAGCTGCGCTCCAAAGTTCGCGGCTCCATGACCTACCCGGTCATAATGCTTATTTTCGCAGTAATGGTAATCGGCGTTCTGTTTGTAGTGGTAATTCCCAAAATCACCACAATTTTCGAAGACGCAAAAATCGCCCTTCCGATTCAGACACGAATACTCATTGGAATAAGCCAGTTCGTAGCTGACTTCTGGTATTTAATTATCATTCTGTTTGGCATTGGCATTTACAGCTTCAGAAAGTGGAAAAACACCAAAACCGGACGCCTGCGCTGGGACAAATTCCGCCTGCGCGTGCCGCTGTTCGGCGAACTCAATATAATGATCGCAGTTTCGCGATTTTCGCGCACGCTGGGCACCATGCTTTCCTCCGGCGTACCGCTGCTGACCGCAATGGATATCGTCAAGAACATTCTCGGCAATGTCATACTGGTGAATGTCATAGAGAAAGCGCGTGAAGAAGTTCGAGAAGGTGAGAGCATCGCGGTGCCCTTGCGCAACAGCAAAGAGTTTCCGCCCATAGTCACGCATATGATCGCCATCGGTGAGAAATCCGGTGAACTGGAAGAAATGCTCGAACATATTTCGCGCACATACGACGTTCAGGTTGAAAGCAAACTCAACACTCTGACGGCGCTGCTTGAACCGGCGATGATAATTTTCATGGGTATCGTTGTCGTGTTCATCGTCATGTCGGTGCTGCTGCCCATCATGCAGATCAACCAGAGCGTCGGATGATCGGTACTAAAAACGCTCAGTTTTACGGGGCTTGAATTTCAGGAAAAGTTAAAACAAGGAGGAGATTGAAATGAGACCTACAGTTGGAGCCACAAGCGGCATGACGCTTATTGAAATCATGGTCGTCATGGTCATCCTGGGCATCATCGCCGGTCTGGT
>JAKQSH010000103.1:0-12500 GCA_029570245.1 Deltaproteobacteria bacterium
GTCTTTTGTTCGCAAATATCTGTCGCAGAGCAATCTGTCGAATCTCATCATTGCCGGATTTCTGGGGGTGGCCACGCCCGGTCCCATTTACGCTATTTATCCGATAGTGCTGACGCTGAAAAGCAAAGGCGTCTCGAATCCGGTGCTGGTGGCCTTCATTACCGGCCAGACCATTCTTGGCCCGGCCCGCATTCCATTCGAAATGGGTCTTTTCGGCCTGAATTTCATGCTTTACAGACTGGCGACGGCTATTGTAATGGCTCCGCTGGCGGGCCTCCTTTATATATGGCTGTCGAAATGGCTGCCTGACCCCGAAGAAAAAACTGCGCTCTGAGCCGGAGCTTTCTTGACTGTCAAGGGCGGCGGCATCAGTATTGAATCATTGCGGTTATACAGGGGCGGTATTTTCTGATGAGCGGGAGAGAGTATTTCTTCTTCGAACAGATGGCGGACGCCGACGGCGTCGTAGATGGCGCATTGCTGGAGATTTCCGGCGGCGTCATACAAAAAGCAGTTTCCGCCGCGCGTCGATATCTGCCCTCTTCCACACATGTTTTCGAAGGCTTCCGCGCTTATCCTGGACTCATAAATCTGCACGAACATCTGGCCTGTCCGGTGTTCCGCGATCCGCAGGTCGAAGCCGGAGACGGCAACAGCCGTGAGTGGGTTCTGCGCCGCTACGGAAAAGCGGGGCGAATTTTCGAGCGGCTCATTCCGCTGCTTTTAGCCGGAAAATATCTGCTGCCGCATCTGTTGCCGCTGGGCGTCGGAAGCGATCCGACCAACCTGCTGCGCCTCGACCCGTGGCCGGGTTTTCAGACCCGTAATCTCTACTGTTACAATTCGTGGCGCAATCTGCTGTCGGGCGTAACGACAGTGCTGGATCATTCGCCCTATGCGCCGCAGATGCCGCTGCGCCTGCTGCGCAACAAATATGCCCTGCACGGTCTGCGCTGGCAGATCGCGCAATTCAAATTGCTGCTGGCCGTCAACAAAAAGCGCCGCCTGCCCGTATACATTCATCTGGGCGACGGCATCGACTCCGAAAGCGCCGCCGACTGGCAGAGACTTGTCGATGCGGGCGGACTGCGCGACGACGTGCGGCTGGTGCATGGAGTAAATCTCACGCCGCCGCAACTGGCCGCCTGTCGTGAAGCCGGAATGCGCCTGGTATGGTGCCCGGTATGTTCCGAGCGCATGTTCGGACGACTGGCCGATATTCCAGCCGCCGAAGCCTGCGGTCTGCCGCTGGCGCTGGCTACAGACGCCATGGACACGGGTTCGTTCTCGCTGCTGGAAGAAATGGGCCGCGCCGCCGAACTATACCGCCGTCATTACGGCGGCGAACTTGTGCCGCGCCGCATCTTCGAGATGGTTACGTCCGTGCCCGCCGACTGGCATGCCGACGAAGCGCGCCTGGGACGCCTGAGGCCCGGTTGCAGAGCCGATTTCTTCGCGGTGCGCTCCGGCGGAGCTGACCCTTATGCGCATCTGCCCGGATTGAATGCGACTGAAGTCGCCGGAGTCTGGCGCGACGGCCTGCCTCTGATTCTGAGAGAAGAACTTCGCACTGAAGCCGGAATGCCGCCTGCCGCGATCCGTGTTAGGCGTGAAGAAAAATTTTTCCTGCTCTGCGGCGCGGAAGCCGCTTCCGTATCGGGGGCCGAACGCGCCTGGAAAAAACTGAAACTGCCGCCTCTGTGGGAAAGAATATAACTGCGTCATCCAAAAAACGCCGGTTTCCCGTGTTCGGAATGCGAGCCCGAAGGGCTCGCATTATGCGCAAGAGAGCAACGAAGAATCCTTATATCCAAGATTCGAAAAATACCGCAGCTCATTTCCGGCATCAGTCCAGACGCCGCCGTCTGCGCCACCACCATTCGAGCCCTGCCGTCAGGGCCAGCAGTCCCAGCGCCGCCCAGTTGTCCCAGAGCGGAACGTCTTTTTTCTGGCCGATGCGCCGGCTCTTGCCGGTGTTGAATTCCGGCAGTTCGTCCATGTCGTGCGGCAGTGTGCGGAATTCGCCGCCCGACAGCTCCGCCGCCCGCTTGAGATAATCGAAATCAACGCCCACTTCCTCAAGTTCGCGCCCGCCCGACTGCACGAAGATCGGCAGTTCCGTCTTCTCGTAATCTTCGCCCGAACCGCTTTCGGCTTCCATCACCAGCAGACCTTCGGCATCCGGCGCGACGATCTGCAGGTTTGCGCGTCCTTCTTCGCCGCTGATGACTTCCTGCGTGAAGAGAGGCTGTCCGCCGTTCAGAGCGCCCTTGACTTTTATGCTCACCCCGCTCTGCGGCTGGAAATTGCGGTCGGTGCTTTCGATGGCTATCTGCAGTTTTTCGCCGGGGCGGACCGTCTCGCGCGCGGACGAGAGTTTGAGATGCTTCAGTTCCGGGTCGCTGATGAGCCAGCGGATGGCGTTATTCCAGAAACTGCGGTAGTGGTTGGTGTCGGCGCCTTCTCCGGCTGCCGTGAAGTTCCAGCGCCAGGTCGAATCTGCGGCCACCGCCAGTGCGCGGCCTTTTCCGTAACGCCAGGCGCTGATTAGAGGCGCGGGTTTTCCACCGGTTTTAATGTCGGGGTGTTCGGCCAGCACCAGCGCATCGGGGCGCGCCGTAAGCCCCAGATTCAGGCCGTCCAGGGGCGGCAGACTGCGCCATATTTCCAGATTGGCTTCAGGCGAACGCGTAAACTGCATTATGGGATGCCGCAGACCGGCTTCTGTAAGCACCGGCCTGAACGGCGCAACCGACCACGCTTCGCCGGAAGACAGCATTTCCACCGGCAGGGCCGCAGCCACCGGCGTTCCGATGTAGCGCCCCGGCTGGAATGACTGCTCGCCGCCGATCATAAGGAACCCGCCGCCGTTCTCCACAAAGCGCCTGATGTTTTCGAGATACTGTTCCATCTGGTAACGCACGTAGGTGAAATTCTGGAAAATCAGCAGGTCGAAGCTCTGCAGTTCCTTGTCGAACAGCTCGTCGGTGGGAAACTGAATCAGGGACATTTCGTTCTCGGCCACGTTGGCCAGATCGTCCGGCGTGCGCAGAATGAAAAACGAGATAAGGTCCACACTGGGATTGACCTTCAGCAGCTGCCTGAAAAACTGCTCGTCGTAATCGGGACGCCCGGCCACGTGCAGGGCGCGTATTTTGTCGCGCATGACGTTTATGGAAAAGGAACGGCTGTTGTTGTCCGGCACCGCGTCGCCGGAAGGTGTGCTGATGTCGATGCCGTATATGAAACGCCCCACGCGGTCGGGAGTAAAATTGAAGGTGGTCTGCGCCTCGCCGTTCTGCGGCAGTTCGATTTCCTGCGCCTGAATTACCGCGCCCCCGCTTGTAAGACGCACCGTAGCCTTGTGAGCAGCCAGTCCGCGCGACGAAAAGCGGGCTTCTATGCCGATGCGGTTGTGCACAAAAGCGAATCCGTCGTACAGCACTTCACGCACCGCCACGTCGGGCAGGGCTTTCTGCGATCCGGCGCCGAAAGCGAAAATCGGCAGTTTCTCTTCAGCCATGCGTTTAAAAAGCGCTTCTTCAACCCCGGCACTCTGCGGCGAATCCGTCACCTGCACTCCGTCGGAAAAAAGAAGCACTCCCGCCACCTCGCCCGGCTGGTAGTCGTGCAGCACTTCTTCCAGCGCGGCGGGAATGTCGCTGCGCTCGCCGTCGGCGAAGCCGGGTCTGCTCACGGCTTCAATGCTGCTGGAAGCCGTTTTTTCGTCGAAGCGGTAAAAATGCAGGCGGTGTCTTTCTGAAAGAGCAGCCAGCTTTTCGGAATTGTTCGAGAAGAACGCGGCGGTCTGTTCGATGCGGCTGATTCCGCCCGGCTCGACCGGCAGCGTCATCGAGCGCGAGGAGTCGATGAGACAGAGCAGATGGGTTTTGAAGTTTATGACCTTCTGCAGTTGCAGCGCCGGTTGCAGCCACAACAGCAACAGCCCGGCCAGCGTGACGGTGCGCAGCGTGAAAAGCGCGATGCGCCAGCTCTTCGATTTTTCGCGGCGCAGATTGCGCGCAGAAAGATATAGAGCCAGCAGACACAGCACGCACAGTACAAACGCCGCCGCGCCGGACGGATGATGCAGCAGCACCGGTTCCCAGTGATTGTAATCGAAAGCGCCCGCGT
This sequence comes from Deltaproteobacteria bacterium, assembly GCA_029570245.1. Taxonomy (GTDB): domain Bacteria; phylum Myxococcota_A; class SURF-8; order SURF-8; family SURF-8; genus JAKQSH01. Next base: position 4,135 of record JAKQSH010000103.1, read on the forward strand.
CGGGCAGCAGCCATTCCATTACTTGCGCCTTCGTTTGAGAATGAAGGGTATGTGCACCTGATCGCTCTTGTAAGTGGTGCAGAGCGCATACATGACGATGTTTATTCCCAGGCGGAAGGCCATTTCGCGCTGACGCTCGCCGCCCGGCACGCAGGGCAGTTCCCAGTTGCCGAAATTGTCGCGCATGAAGGCTCCGCCGATGTCGTTCTGCGAGTAGACCGCCGCCAGCCGTCCGTCCAGCAGCAGACCTTCGACGACGGTTTTTTCCTGCCTGCGTCCCCAGCGTCCGTCAAGCAGATAGAACGACTGAAACAGCGTATGCTCAGGCGGCACAGGCTCAAGTTTTGTTTCAGGCAGCGCCCGTCCCAGCTCGCGGCGGACGGCGCGGTCGAAAGCGCCGTCCGCTTCGCCGAAATTGTCGATCATCAGAAAGCCGCCGTTGTCCAGCCAGCGCCGCAGGCGGCGCGAAGCCTCGTCGGAAAACGGGGCGAAATCGGCTTCGCCGCTGAGGTATATGAAGGGATGCGAAAACAGCTGCGGGTCTTCCAGCGACAGGCTTTTAGGCTCCATCAGAGCTTCGATGGAAGTGCGCTTCATAAGCTCCCACATCAGACGCGGCGGAGCTCCGGCGCGCAGATTCCACGAACCGGAGTATTCGAGCAACGGCATCGAAAATTTCGAGGCGTCACCGAAGGCCAGCGCACCGGAAGGCAGAGCCAGAGCGGACAGCGCCGCAAAAGCCGCCGACAGAAAATTCCGCCGTGACCGCCCCTGCGGTGAAAGAAGTCCGTTCTGTGAAGAATCAGCCCTCAAGACTGCGTCCTTTCGCTTCAGTAAAACCAGCGCACAATATACCAGATGCGCCGCTCAAAGAGGAATATAAATGCTTATGTCGCGTGATGTGCGGTCTTTCCGCGTCCCCGCGCTCTCAGGCGGCCGGGAATTCTCCGTTGCGGTAATAATGGTCGAGGATGCCGTCTTTTTCTTCGAAGCGCCGCAGCAGCCAGGCCGACAGATCGGCTTCGCCAGACGGCAGCGAGGCGATGGCGTAGCGCCGCACATGCACATTGACGCGCTTGACGTAGCCTTTTATCCACTGCCACAGCGTCGGCACGCCTTCCACATAGCCGATGCTCACGTCGTAAACGGCGTCGAGATGGCTGCGCAGACTTTCGACTGTGGCGCAGAAACCCTTGGTGCGCGGAATAAGAACGTGCTCAAGCGGCTTGAGTCCCTCGGCTTCCGCAAAGGCGCGGCTGCGTTCGATTTTGTGCGGTCTGATGCGCGTGCCTTCCACAAACGACACCAGCCACAGCGGAATGCGGTTGTCGAGGATTTTTTTGAACACGCGCGCCAGATATTCACGGTCGGCGGTCCAGTTGCGCTTGATGAACGGACAGTCAATGAAAAGCATGCCCCAGCCCACGCCGGGAACGTATTTAAGGATATCCTTGACGAAGAATTTCAGATCGCCCAGGCGGCCACGGTGACGCGCCAGACGGAACAGCACGGTGATGTCGGCCATTTCCTGATGATTGCAAACCACCAGCGCGTTCTCGCGCCAGGGCACTTCGTCACCGGAAACGTTTACGTCTATTTTATATATGTGCTCCGAAACCTTGTCACACCAGCCCCACCAGATGTCGGCCATTTCGCGGTTGGCGCGCTTGAATGCGCGCGGGCTGACGAGTTTTATCAGCAGGCTGGCGGTTTGAAGAAGGTTGAAGGCAATAAGCGTCGAGAAAAGCAGCAGCGAGGCAGCAAACCCTCTGACTGATCCGGCAAAACGCTTTAGAAGGCTTGCAGGGGCCTTCAGCGGCGGTAACGGCATGTTTGACTCTCCTGTGTCAACAATCGCAACAAGTCAGTGTTTTATAGCCAATAGATGTCCGGCGCGCAAGATTTTAAACTGTGAGACGGCAAATGAAAATGCGCTGCGTCATGGCGCGATGCTCCAAAAAAAAGCCGCCTCTTACCGGCGGCTTTCTGTAGTTTGTGCGGAACTGCGACTTACCAGAGTTCGAGCGCTTCTATTGCACCGCCTTCGAATTCGCTCAGATATGCGTCCCAGCCTTCTGGAATCTGCACCACAAGTTCCATGTTGCGGTCGGCTGTTTCGCCCCACAGACCCACCTCGTCCCATCCGGTCTGCTGATCGACCAGCGTCAGGCGACGGGCGTATTCGCTCATGCTTCCTTCCGCGCCCTGATGGTCAACAACAGCAGTATAAATGGAGACGGTGCCGTTGCCGTTGGCGACGATTTCCCAGAAACGGAACTGCTGCGGGAAGTCGATCAGCGAAGTGGTTTCGACTTCGAAATAACCGCCGTTCGCATCGGGATTCTTGTGAACGCGCACCTGATGTTTATGGCCGTGGCCCACGGCGTGCAGAATGACGTTGTCGTATGAAAGCAGGGTGCCGGTAAGTTCCTCTTCGGTTATGAAACGTCCGTCGTCGAAGCCGTCGTTCTGGAGGTGATCGCTCTGTTCGTGACTGCTCACTATGACCAGCTTGTGGGCGGCGTAGGCATCTTCAAGTTCGGGTTTGAGGAAATGCTCGAACTGTACGCGGTCGATGACGGCGTTAACGAAGGTGAGGTTGTCGCCGGCGAAGCCCTGCGGACGGAAGCTGGTGTCCAGCACGATGATGCGGATGGGCGCGCCGTTGGGGGCGTCGAAGGCGTAATAACCGTCGTTCTCGTCGATGTTGGTCTGCGAATAACCGTGACCGGCAGGCTCGCCTCCGGCATTCATAATGGTGTTTATCATTTCCGTGTGCAGCAGCGGCAGACGGTTTTCGTCAGCCGGAACTTCGTCGTTCGTAACCAGCATGGTCTGACCGTCGCGCGTACCCGATTCCGGGTCACTGCCGATGCCCTGAGCACGGGCGTCCTCGTTGATTTCCCAGTTGCCCATAATAAGCTGATCGTGGTTGCCCAGTGCGTAATAGAACGGAATGCCGATGCCGGGCGAAGTCAGCGGGTCCTGTGGATCGTTGCCGGGGCCTTCAATCAGATCGTTGTCTTCTCCGGTGTCGGGGTTGATTTCGCCACCGACCAGAATTGCCAGGCCGGTTTCCATTTCGTATTTTTCGGCGGTGTCGGTCGAGTCGCCGGTGATGAGCGCGAAATCGAGGTTGCCGTTCACGTTATAGCGTCTTACGGTGTCCACCGCATCGCGGAAAACGTTTTCGGTGTACATGTCCTGCGGACGCAGCGCCGAAGGAATGGCGGACGAATCGAAGGAAGCCGTGCGCAGCGTGGATTCCTCGTCGGTGATGTGCACGTCGGTGAACTGAACGAATCCGGCCAGGCGCGTGCGCGTGCCGTAACTTCCCTTGCTTATGCCCAAATCTTCACGCACGGTGAAAGGCTCACCGGGACCTTCTTCGAGAAACCCCATGCCCTTGTCGAAGTAAATCGAAAAATCGCGCTCGTAGGTGGCGGGATTCTTGCAGTAGTCGATCTTGAGCTGATCCTGGGACGACGTGCAGAGTTCGCCGAAACCCTGTGTGGGTTCGAGCCTGCGCGTGACGGTCGTCACCGGTGGCGGAAGTGCGTCTTCCGCTTCGACATCTCCGTCGGATTCGAGCGCTTCGGCGTTTTCGGAGTCGCCGTCGGCAGCGTTTTCTCCGTCGCCGTCGGATGATTCCCCGGTCTCGGCGTCGCCATCGCTTTCGCTTCCGTCATTGTCCGAAGTTTCACCGCAGGCGCAGAAAAGCAGAACAACAAGGGAAAGAATAAAAGAGCATTTCAACAGACGCATGTTACCTCCGCATGGCGATCCGTATCGCCTGAAATGGAAACGAATTTCGATTCCGAACACAAATTTAGCGGAATACTAACACACATCTAATATTATTTAAAGTGAAAATCCGCAGGTCGGGAAGGGGCGGCTATTCGGACTGCGGTCCGGTCTGTATGCTGTACCAGCGGCTGCGCAGGCGCAGCATGTTTGCAAGGTTGATTGCGCTGTGTGCGGTGATGGACGCGGCCAGCGTGCCGGATTCTTCGAAGAACCAGCCCAGGACGAAACCGATGACCAGGGCGAACACCGTCCATGGCCAGAACTGGCGCGAGGGCCCCATGTGCAGCAGACCGAAAATGAGACTGCTCAGCGTCAGGCCCAGCGTGGGCTGCATGGCTCCACGGAAGAACAGTTCTTCAGCCAGACCGGAACAGGCCGCCATTACTATGATGTCGCGTGTGGAGCGCCTACCGATGATGCGCGCGAACTCGCTTTCGAGGCGGCGCGCCCACAGAAAAGTCTTCGAGGTCCAGCCGCTCAGAATGACGACGGCGGCTGCGAATATCAGCCCGGCGGCGATGTGCAGCAGCAGTTCCGGCGCGCCGACCGGCGGGGCATCGGGGCGCGGGTGTGTGAAAATGAAGGGACGACCGGCGATGAATCCCCATATAAAGGCTGCTGCCGTAAGTGCGCCGTAAACAATTAACGTAAGCCTCAGCGTCAGTCCGTGGTCTTCGTTTCCATTTTCTGCGGGCGGTCTGTCCATCTCGTTACCTGTTGTTTCCTTTATTGTTCTCTCTGTCTTCGTTGCAGCGTCGTTCCTGCGCGCGCAGATCGTCCATGATGCGTCGCGCCTCGTCGTCTGCGGCTTTGTGCGGCGAACCTTCTCCGTCGAAAAGCAGCGGCTTGAAGTCATACGACACCAGTCCGGCTCTGTTGATCTCGGCGATGAAGATCAATCCTGCAGCGTCCCTGCCTGAGGCCGGAAGCAGATCGCCGCAAGAAATGAAGGCGGCTTTTCCGGGCGCTCCGCGCAGCGATTGTATAACGCCGCGCCTGTGACCGATGACCAGATCGGCTCCGGCGTTCCATGCGGCGTCGGTAAGAAGAAGCTGTGCTTCATCGCTGCACCTGCCGACTGCGGCGTCCCAGCCGAAGAGCGCCACTGTTACGTCGGATTGCGCGGCGGCCTCGGCCACGCGCGCAGCCACGTCGTATCCGAACCTGAGCGCTTCGGCACACGAACCGGAAAATGCGGGCGCATCCGTTGACGCTTCGAAATCGGATGCTGCGCAACTCTCGGCGTTGCCGAAAAATGCAAAGGCCAGAACTGCGATTTTCAAGCCTCCGATTTCCAGCAGCAGCGCCTTTTCTGCGGCTTTGCGATTGCGCCCGAAGCCCACTGTTTCAACTCCGGCGCGCTTCAGCAGATCGGCTCCCACCAGCGCGGCATCTGCTCCTGCGCTCACTGCACCGCCTGAAGCCATGCTGACGATGTCGATTCCGGCGGCTCCGATCAGCGCCGCTCCTTCGGCGTCGGCGGCGAAAAGCGGCCCGTCAGGCGAAGCGCCTTTTGCTTCGGCCAGCGCGCCGTCAAGCGTCGCCACGGCCAGGTCGGCCTGATCCAGAAGCCGCTTGACTCCGTCGAGCGTGGCGCCGTTTTTCAGGCGTTGCGGATCGAAACCTCCGGCAAAAGCCAGGCGCAGCACAGCTCCCGACTTTTCCATTTCGGCATCCGACTGCATCTGCAAAGGACGACTGTCAGAACGCAGCACGTCGCCGGAACGCATGACAACGAACATCTGCCGCACCACTGTGCCGTTTGCAAAGCGGCTGAAAATCCGACGCAGACTGATGTCCAGGCCCGGCCTGCGCCAGACCGTGTCGGACAGACTGCGCTCAGCAAAAAGTCCGCCTGTCGGAAGCGTGCTTTCACTCGAACTGAGCGGCGCACCGTAACGCGTCGCCAGCTCGGAAGACGCCAGCTTGAAGGTCAGGTCGTTGGGCTGCTGAAAATTGTATTCCACCTGAAAAAGCCTACGGCCCACAAAATCATAACTGGTTTCGGTGCGTATGCCGAAATGCGTTTCGAAGCTGCGGAAGCGCTGAATGCGCGCGCGGCTGCGCCCGTCAAGCCCGGCGTAACTGCGCATAACGTCGGGGTGCAGGCGCTTGAGTTCGCGCAGACCCGCGCCCCACGGCGCTTCGGGCAAGGGCTGCTCCTCGGCGGCCTGCAGGGCGGCGCCTAGCAGAAGCAGCATAATTACAACGAATATATTTAACTTGCTCGTCGGCATGCAACCCTGATAAATTGCAGTTCATATTGCTTTGAACATTACCAGAAACGACAAGATTTCGAAATGTCAAAACGTATCGCCATTGTCTTTGCAGCACTGCTGCTGCTCTGCGCCGGACTGCACACGGCGCGCGCCGATCAGGCCGAGGATCGCCTGCGCATGCTGTATTCGAGCCGCGTGACCTTCAACGCTGCGGGAATACCCGAAGTGGCCGTCGGTCTGATGCATTCGCAGACAGAAATTTCGCTCGGCTGCGACACCGGAATGATTGTCGAATATTTTCCGGCTCACAAGTCCGTCGAAGCCATGCTGCCCGCCGGAGCCCTGTACAGCGTGAGGATTCTGCAATCCAGAGCCGGCGCAGTCGTCCATCACGTTGTGGCGGCGACCTTCCGCGTTTCGTCCGCGCGCGAAGCCGCCGCCTCGCTGGCCGAGTGGCGCGGGCTCGGATACGAAGCGCGCATGCTGCAGGTCGGTTCGCTGTTTTCGCTGGGCGGACGCGTTATCGACAACCGTCTTTATATGGTCAGTCTGGGTGATTTCGAAGACAGAAACCGGGCGGAGGAACTGGCGGCGCTGGTGTACCGGCGTCATAATCTGCGCGCGGAAATAAGCGAAGAACTCACTTCGCTGCCTTCGGGGCAGATTGCCGTTTACGGACCCGACGGCGGCGAGGTGCTGCGCTCGCGCGGGTTGCTGGTGTTTTCACCATACGAAGACGGCGTTCTGCGCTCGCCGCGCGTCGTCAACGGGCAGGGCTTCAAGCAAAGCGTCGAAGCCGGTTCCTATCGCGGAAAGCTTTATGTGGCGCTGGATCGCAACGGATTTCTGACCCTTGGAAATCTGTCCGACATGGAAAGCGTGCTGGCCGGAACGGTGGGCGCCGAAATCTTCTCGTCCGCACCGGACGAGGCCCTGAAGGCTCAGGCGGTCGCGGCGCGCAATCATATGCTGGTCAAGCTCGGCACGCGCCATCTGGCCGACCCTTATCTGGTTTGCTCAACGCAGCACTGTCAGGTATATCGCGGCATCGCCTCTGAAAACGAGCATGTGCGTGCGGCTGTTGAAGCTACGCGCGGGCTTTTTCTATTCAGCGGCGAGCGTCCGGCCAACACGCTGTATTCGGCGGTGTCCGGCGGTTACACCGAAAACAACGACAACGTCTGGGCGCAGCCGCCGGATGCTGAGTTGCGCGGAGGCCCCGACTGGCCGCAGCTGGACCGTCGTTTTGCGCGAGGCATCGACGAGGACAATCTCGACGAGTTTCTTTCCGATCCGCCGCGCGCATATTGCATGTTGGCGGGTTACAACGAAGAGCGCATCCGCTGGACGCGCACATTCTCCGCCGCCCGCATCGACGAGCTGCTGCGCCGTTTCGAAGTCGGGCGCGTGCTCGATCTGAAACCCGCCGGACGCGGCGTATCGGGGCGGCTCAAGGGTCTGATCGTAAAAGGCGAGCGCGGCGAAGTTACGCTGCACGATGGTCTTGAAATACGGCGCCTGTTTTCCGACCTGCCTTCCACGCTGGTCAAAATCAATATCGTCCGCGACCCGCAAGGACTTCCGCAGAGCTTCGAATTTTCGGGCGCCGGATGGGGACACGGCGTAGGAATGTGTCAGACCGGCGCCATCGGTCGCGCCGTCACCGGACAGAAAGCGCCGGACATACTGAAGCACTATTATCCCGGAACGGAAGCCGTAAAACTGTACTGACTCCATAAAATTATATCGCCATAGAGCCGCAAGGCTGCCGCTATTTTCCCCAGCCCAGCTTGTGACGCAGGATGTCGAAGTATCCGCGTCTGTCTGAGCGTATCAGCCTTATGGGGCGCCGTGCGCGCCGCACTTCGACTTCGTCGCCCTGTTCGAGCGGAAAGCCGGTGCGGCCATCCAGCGAGCAGAAGACCTCTCCGCGCAGGTCGAGCGCTTTTATGCGGATGGTTTTGCTGTCGGGAATCACCACCGGGCGGTTTGCGAAGGTGTGCGGGCAGATGGGCGTGATGGTGAAAACCTTCAGTGTCGGATACAGCACCGGACCGCCCGCAGCCATGTTGTATGCGGTCGAGCCGGTCGGTGTCGATATTATCAGGCCGTCGCCGCGATAAGCCGAAATGAGTTCGTCGTCGCTGCGGACTTCGAGCAGCGCAATCGGGGAAAGCGCCGATTTGTTTATGACGGCGTCGTTCAGCACGCGTTGAGAGTAGTAGGGTTTGCCGTTTTTGAAGAGCGTAACTTTCAGCATGCGCCTTTCGGTGGCGTTGTAATCGCCGGCCAGCACGCGCTCAAGGCAGTCGAACATGTCGGGCGTTTCGGTTTCGGTCA